>JAUJME010000057.1:2669-8433 GCA_030447005.1 Solirubrobacteraceae bacterium
GCGGCCGGTCAGCCAGCGCAGCACGGAGGCGCCGACGTCGGCCAGCGGCCCGTCGTGGCGGCGGCCGCCGTGGCCGGCGAAGGCGGCCAGCAGCGGCGCGTACTCGCGCGTGTGGTCCGTGCCGGGCGTCGTCGGGTCGCAGCCGTGGTCGGCGGTGAGGACGAGCAGGTCGCGGCCGGGATCCAGGCGCTCGAGCCAGCCCGCCACCGCGCGGTCGATGGCCCGCAGGGCGCCGTGGAAGCCCGCCGTGTCGTTGCGGTGGCCGTAGACCTGGTCCGTCTCGACGAGGTTGACGAACGCGAGCCCGTGCTCGAGCCCGTCCACCAGGGCATCCGTCGCGGCGATCGCCTCGGCGTTGGTCGACGCCGGGTGCTCGCAGCCGATCCCCACCCCGGCGAACACCTGCCCGACCTTGCCGACCGCGTGGACGGGCACGCCGGCGTCGCCGAGCTCCTCGAGGTAGGAGCGCCCGGGCGGGTCGACGGAGAGGTCGCGACGCCCGGACGTCCGCTCGAAGGCGCCCGGCTCGCCCGTGAACGGGCGGGCGATCACCCGGCCGACGGTGTGCTCGCCCGACATGATCCGCCGGGCGGCGGCGCACGCGGCGTGGAGCTCCTCCCGCGCGACGACGGCCTCGTGCGCCGCGATCTGGAGGACCGAGTCGGCCGACGTGTAGACGATCAGGTCCCCGGTGCGCAGGTGCTCGGCGCCGAAGTCGTCGATCGCCCCGACGCCGTCGTAGGGGGCGTTGCAGAGCACGCCGCGCCCCGTCGCCGCCTCGAGCGCGGCGACGATCTCGGGCGGGAAGCCGCCGGGATAGGTCCGCATCGGCTCCGGCGTGACGACGCCCATCAGCTCCCAGTGACCCGTCGTCGTGTCCTTTCCCGGCCCGAGCGGGTGCAGCCGGCCGTGGAGGACCGGGTCGGCGGCGGCCGGGACGCCCCCGAGCGGCAGCGCGGAGCCGAGCCCGAGCGCGCCCATCGCCGGGAGGTCGAGCCCGCCGACCGCGTCGGCGAGGTGGCCGAGCGTGTTCGTGCCCGCGTCGCCGTAGTCGGCCGCGTCGGGCAGCGCCCCCGCCCCGCAGGCGTCGAGGACGATCACGAAGGCGCGCCGGCCGGCCATCAGCTCGCCGGCGCCCGGAGCCGCAGGGTCGCGAGCGCGGGGCGGAAGACGCTCGCGTCGAGGCGGTCGAAGTCCGCGGGCGGCGCGTAGGCGTCGATCACGATCTCGGCCCCGCGCGAGAAGACGTGCGCCGAGCGGATCCGCACCCGGCGCCCCTCGATGGTCTGCTCGCCGGTCAGCTCGATGGCCCGTGCGCCCGCGCGCCGGGTGAGCCGGGCGCTCGCCAGCTCGAAGGAGGGATCGCGCTCGCGGACGCGCTCGACGAGCAGGTCGCGCACCCGCGCGAGCTGCGCCCGCGTCTTCGGGAGCGGCTCGGCCCGCGGGTAGCGCCAGACCGCGACGACCGCCGGGCCGGACTCCACGCCCCCGACGAGCGCTCCGCGCGGCGGGTCGGTGTCGTACCAGTTGCCGGGCGCCTGGAAGGAGATCCCCGCCGCCTCGAGCACCACCTCGCGGCGGTTCACGGGATCGAGCGGGGTGGCGACGTCGGGCACCGGCGTGCGCTCGTTGCCGCAGCCGGCGAGCAGGAGCGCCGAGACCCCTGCCAGGGCGGCGTGACGGGTGTGCGGCACCCGCCCGATTGTGGCAGCCGCTCAGGCTTGGGCGGCCTGCGCGCGCGGGTGGGCGTCGAAGTAGACGTCCTTGAGCCGCTCGGCGGAGAGGTGCGTGTAGAGCTGGGTGGTGGCGATGTCGGAGTGGCCGAGCATCTCCTGGAGGGAGCGCAGGTCGCAGCCCCCCGCCAGCAGGTGGGTGGCGAAGGTGTGGCGCAGCGTGTGGGGGCTCATCCGCCCGGCGAGCCCCGCGGCGGCGGCGTAGCGCTGGACGATCTTGTAGAGCCCCTGGCGGGTGAGCCCGCCGCCGCGGTGGTTGAGGAACAGCCGCGGCTCGACCCGGTCGCCCATCAGCTTGGGGCGCCCCGCGCGCAGGTAGGCGGCGACCGCGCGGGCCGCCGCGCCGCCGATCGGCACGACGCGCTCCTTGGAGCCCTTCCCCCGCGCCCGCAGGACGCCGAGCTCGAGGTCGAGGTCGGCGACGCGCAGCTCGGTGGCCTCCGACGCGCGCAGCCCGCACGCGTACATGAGCTCGAGCAGCGCGCGGTCGCGCAGGGTCGCCGGCTCGGAGCCGTTGGGCTGCTCGAGCAGCGCGGAGACCTCGTCGCGGGTGAGGACCTCGGGGAGCTTGCGTGACTGCTTGGGCGCCCGGAGGTGGACGGTCGGGTCGTGCTCGATGATCCCCTGGCGGCGCAGGTGGCGGTGAAAGGAGCGCAGGCAGGCGACCTTGCGCTGGAGCGTGGCCGGCGCGACGGCGGGCTTGCCGTCGTGGCCGGCGGCCAGCGCGGAGACGAAGGCCGAGAGCTCCGGGTGGCCGAGCGCGAGCGGGTCGTGGCCCGTCCGCGCCAGCCACGCCCCGTACTGGAGGAGGTCGGACCGGTAGGCCTCGAGCGTGTTGCGCGACAGGCCGCGCTCGAACTCGAGGTAGGCGAGGAAGTCGAGCACGAGGTGCTCGAAGGGGTGGGCGGCTACCGCGGCGACGGCCATGCCGCAGGAGTTCGCCGCCTCACCGGCCGCGGCCTCCCCGCTGCAACGCGGCGTTCAGCCGGCGCGGCGGCGGCGCAGCTCGAGCAGGCCGATCAGCGTCTTCGCGTCGTGCACCTCGTCGATGAGGGCGTCGAGCTCTGCGAGCGGGTGGGTGACGATCTCGATCCGCTCGTTCTCGTCGGTCTCGGCGCTCCGGTCGTGCAGCCCCGTGGCCAGGAAGACGTGGACCTGCTCGTCGGTGAAGCCGGCCGACGAGTAGTAGACCTTGAGCGGCTCCCAGGCCTCCGCCGCCTTGCCGATCTCCTCCGCCAGCTCGCGCTTGGCGGTCTCGAGCGGCTCCTCGTCCTCCACGTCGAGCTTGCCGGCCGGGAGCTCGAGGAAATCGGGCACCCCGATCGTCTCGCGCGGCTGGCGCACGAGGTAGAGCTGCTCGCCGTCGTGGGCGACGATCGCGACCGCGCCCTGGTGGCGGACGATCTCGCGCGAGACCTCCTCGCCGTCCTCGTGGCGGAAGGTCTCGACCGTCACGGTGGCCAGCCTGCCCTCGTAGACGGTCTCCCCGCCCGTGCGCTCGAACTCCGAGCTCACGCGAGGACCGCCGCAGAGGGTCGGGCGTGGCGTGCGGAGGACCCTCGGGGTCTCACGCGAGGACCGCCGCCGCCTCGTCGAGCAGGGCGAAGGTGACGTCGAGCATGCTCTCGAGCGCCGCCACGGAGACCCGCTCGGTCGGCTCGTGGTTGCGCTCGGTGCCGTTGGCGAGGTTCACGCACTCGAAGCCTGCCACGGCGAGGGCGTTGGCGTCCGAGCCGCCGCCGGTGACGATCCGCTTCGGCTCGTAGCCCGTGGCCCGCAACGCCGCCTCGGCGGCCGCCACCGCGGGCGCCGACGGCTTGGTCCGGTAGCCCTCGAAGAGCTTCTCGACGACCACGTCGACGTCGCACTCCGCCGCGGCCGCGCCGTCGTGGACGGCGTCGACGATCCGGGCGACCGCGCCCTCCACCCGGTCGGCGTCCAGGGAGCGGGCCTCGGCGAGCAGCCGGCAGCGCTCGGGGACGACGTTGGTCGAGCCGACGCCGCCGGCGATCGAGCCGACGTTGGCGGTGGTCTGCTCGTCGATCCGCCCGAGCGGCATCGCGGCGACCGCGTGCGCGGCGGCGAGTATCGCGCTGCGCCCGTCCTCCGGGCGGATCCCCGCGTGGGCGGCGCGGCCGTGGAACTCCGCGGCGATCCGGAAGTAGGTCGGCGAGGCGAGGACGACCTCGCCGATCGGGGTCGCGTGGTCGAAGACGTAGCCGAAGTCCGAGCGCAGCTGCGAGGCGTCGAGCGCCTTCGCCCCCGCCAGCGCGTTCTCCTCGGAGACGGTGAACAGCAGCTCGATCCCGACGGGCGATCCCTCGATCGCGCACCGCCGCGCCGCCTCGAGCATCACCGCCACCGCCGCCTTGTTGTCGGCGCCGAGGATGCCGTCGTTGGCGTTCTCCCACCCCTCGTCGACCACCACGGGCTCGACCGGAGCGGTCAGCTCGACCGTGTCGAGGTGCGCGCAGAGCAGGATCGAGCGCTCGCGGCGCCCCGGGATCCGCGCGAGCAGGTTCCCGCACTCCGCGCCCGCCGGGCCGGCGGCGTCGTCCTCCGCCACCTCGAGCCCCAGCCCGCGCAGCTCGGCGGCCACCGCCTCGGCGCACGCGCGCTCGCGCCCGAAAGGGCTCTCGATCGCGCACAGCCGCGCGAAGGTCTGCCCGAGCCGCGCGCGCTCGGCCTCGCTGGCGGGACGCACCCGAGCTACCGGGGCGAGAAGCGGCCCGTGCGCTCGGCGGCCAGCTCGCGCCCGTCGCGCTGGACGGCGCCCGCGGGCGACGCGTCCATCGCCGCCTCCTGGACCTCCGGGCGCTCGGCAGAGTCGCGGCTGCCCGCCCGCCCCAGCGCCGCCCCGACGAACTCGCGGAACAGCGGCGCGGGGCGCTCGGGGCGCGACTTGAACTCCGGGTGGTACTGCGACGCCACGAAGAACGGGTGGTCGGCGAGCTCGACGATCTCCACCAGCCGCTCGTCCGGCGAGGTGCCCGAGATGACGAGCCCGGCGGCCTCGAGCCGGCGGCGCAGGAAGTTGTTGACCTCGTAGCGGTGCCGGTGGCGCTCGTAGATGACCGCCTCGCCGTAGATCTCCCGCGCCCGGGTGCCCTCGTGGAGCTTGATCGGGTCCGCGCCGAGCCGCATGGTGCCGCCCATGTCGGCGACCTCCTTCTGCTCGGGCAGCAGGTCGATCACCGGGTAGGGCGTCTCGGGGTCGAACTCGGTGGAGTTGGCGCCGTCCATCCCGACGACGTGGCGCGCGAAGTCCGCTGCCGCCATCTGCATGCCGAGGCAGATCCCCAGGAAGGGGATCCCGCGCTCGCGGGCGATGCGGACCGCGTCGATCTTGCCCTCGATCCCGCGCACGCCGAAGCCGCCGGGGATGAGGATGCCGTCGGCCTCGGTCAAGCGCGTGCGGACCTCGCCATCGTCGAGCGTCTCTGAGTCCACCCAGTCGATCTCGACGCCGCAGCCCTGTGCCCAGCCGGCGTGGCGCAGCGCCTCGACGACCGACAGGTACGCGTCCTCGAGCTGGACGTACTTGCCCACGAGCGCGATCCGCACCGGCGAGCCGTCTGCCGCGGCGCCCGCGCGGCGCATCAGCTGCTCCCAGTCGCCGAGCTCGGCGGTCGGGGCCTCGAGCCCGAAGTGGTCGAGGACGAAGTCGTCGACACCCTCCGAGCGGAAGTAGAGCGGGACCTTGTAGACGTTGTCGACGTCGCGCGCGGAGACGATCGCCTCCAGCGGCAGTGACGCGAACAGCGCGATCTTCGTGCGCACGTCCTGGGGCAGCGCGCCCTCGGAGCGGCAGACGACCATGTCGGGCTGGATGCCGATGCGCCGCAGCTCGTTGACCGAGTGCTGCGTGGGCTTCGTCTTGAGCTCCCCCGCGTGGCCGATGTAGGGCACGAGCGTGAGGTGGATGAACATGCAGCGCCGCCGGCCGACCTCGACCGGGAACTGCCGGATCGCCTCGAGGAACGGCAGCGACTCGATGTCGCCCACCGTGCCGCCGATCTCCGTGATGACCA
>JAUJME010000415.1 GCA_030447005.1 Solirubrobacteraceae bacterium
GCGAAGTGCTGCTCGGCGAGGGTCTCGGTCGGCGCCATCAGCGCCGCCTGGGCGCCCGACTCGACCGCGCGGAGCATCGCGTAGACGGCGACCATCGTCTTGCCGCTGCCGACCTCCCCCATCAGCAGCCGCTGCATCGGCCGCCCGCCGGCGAGGTCCTCGTCGATAGCCGCCATCGCGGCGCGCTGGTCGTGGGTCGGCTCGAAGGGCAGCGAGTCGGCGAGCCAGCGGCTGGTGAGCTCCCCCGGCGGCTCGAGCGGCTCGGCTCGCGCGCTCTCGCGGCGCAGCGCGCGCCGGCGCAGCAGCGCGAGCTGGAGCAGCAGCAGCTCCTCGAAGGCCAGCCGGCGCCGCCCCGCCTCGTGCTTGCCGAAGTGCGCCGCCCACAGCGCGTCGGCGCGCGCGGGCAGCCGCTCGGCGACCCGCAGCCGCGCCGGCAGGGGCTCGAGCGTGTCGGCCACCGCGCCGGCGTGCGCGCGCACGAGCGACAGGATCTGCGTCGAGCTGAGCCCGTCGGTGGCGGGGTAGTGCGCGACGTCCCCCTCCCCCCCGCCCGCCGCCGCCTCGTCGGTGGGCGCGTGCTGCTGGACGCGGAAGCGGTTGCGCGCCTCGTACTTGCCGTGCAGGACGAGGCGGGTGCCCGGCGGGTACTTGCCCACGAGCCACGGCTGGTTGAAGAAGGCGACCTTCATGACGCCGGTCCCGTCGGCGACGGTCGCCTCGACGAGCGGCTTCATCCCGCGGCGGCGGACCGGCCGCGAGGTGATCGAGCGCACCTCGGCGACCACGGTGGCGGTCTCGTCGGGGACGAGGGCGCCGATCGTGCGCGCCTCGCGGCGGTCGCGCGGCAGGTGCTCGAGCAGATCGCCGACCGTGTGCAGCCCGAGCGCCTCGGCGCCCTTGGCCGCCTTGGCCGGCGTCACGGCCAGCGGCGCGCCGAGGACCGCGCCGGGTCGCGGGTAGCGGACGGGCGCGTCCGGCTGGAACGGCTCGGAGGAGGCGAAGGCGCGCTGCACGGTGCTCGCCGTGAGTCTGAAGCGGCGCCCGGCGGCTACTCGGCCGCGATCAGCCACCAGTAGCTGGGCTGGCCGCCGTCGGAGAGCTCGACCTCGACGCCCTCCGGCGCCAGGCCGCTCACGGCGTCGGCCGCGAGCGGCGCGCCGTCGCCCGCCAGCACGGTGAGCAGCTCGGCCTGGGAGCCCAGGCGGTTGAGCACCTCGCGCAGCGTGGCCTCCGGCTCGCCCCACGCCACGAGCTGGTCGTCGACGAAGCCGACCGCCTCGCCGCGGCGGAAGCGCGCCTCGCCGTCGTCGCGCCCCGCGCGGGCGACCGCCCCCGTGCGCACGGCGGCGAGCGCCTCGGCCATCGCGGCGGCGTTGTCGTCGAGGCCGGCGCCCGGATCGAGCGCGACGGCGGCCGCGAGCCCCGCCTGCTGGGAGCGCGATGGCACGACGCGGACGTCCTTGTCGGAGAGCTCGGCGGCGCGCTCGGCGGCCATGATCACGTTGCCCGAGTTCGGCAGCACGACCACCGTCTCGGCGGGCACGTCGTGGATGGCGGCGAGCAGCTCGACCGTGGACGGGTTCAGGGTCGGGCCGCCGTCGAGCGTGTGGACGCCCAGGCTCTCGAAGAGCCCGGCGATCCCCTTCCCGGCGACCACGGCGAGCGCGCCGCAGCCCGCGAGCTCGGCAGGGGCGGCGAGCCGCTCGGCGCGCTCGGCGACCTGGGCGTGCATGTCGGCGACGTCGAGGTGGGAGACCTCGCCCGCCGACTCGAACAGCGCGGTGGCGGCCTCCGGCTCGTCCGTGTGGACGTGGACCTTGAGCGTCACGTGGTCGCCCACGACGAGGACGGAGTCGCCGATCGCCTCGAGCGGGCCGACGTAGGCGCCGGCCTCGAGCTCCGAGCCGGTGACGGCGAAGTTCGTGCAGTAGCGGTAGGTCTCCGACGCGTGCTCGGGGTGGGTGACCCGGATCCCGCCGCCCAGGCCGGCCTGGTCCTCGAGCTCGGGCGGCTCGGCCCCGCGCAGCACCGCGATGACGCCCGCGAAGATCACCGTGAGCCCGAAGCCGCCCGCGTCGACGACGCCGGCCTCGCGCAGGACGGGCAGCAGGTCGGGCCCGCGCCGGACGGAGGCCTGCCCGGCGTCGAGCGCGCCCTCGAGCACCTGGGCGATCAGGTCGTTCTGGAGGTCCGCGTCGCCCGCGCGGGGCAGGCGGGCCTGCGGCATGTGGGCGAGCTCGGAGGCCACGCGGTGCGCCATCTC
>JAUJME010000416.1 GCA_030447005.1 Solirubrobacteraceae bacterium
CCTGGGCGGCAACCGCGCACCCCGGGGGCGCGACGTGGTCGGAGCGGGTAGCAGACCCTCGCCGGCGCCGCCCGCGGCCGCGCCGGCGGGCGCCGGTCGCGGCGCCGCGCCGCGACCGGCACCGGCGTGACGCTCGGGGGCGCGGGCGGGTCCGCCCGTGCCGCGCTATCCCGCCGGCCGGCGGTGCGGCTCTCCCTGCTGGATCGCCCGCGGACGCGGGGGGTGGCGCGGTGGGTGCGCGGGGCGGCGGCGGGGGCCCGGGGGGGCGGGGGGCCGGGCCAGGTTCGGGGGGACACCATGAGCCTGCCGCAGTGGCTGCTCCACCTCTCGGCGCTCCTCGCCGGGGCGGTGCTGCTCGGCGTGCTCGCCCGGCGCGTCCGCCTGCCGCTCACCGTGGTGCTCGCCGGCGTCGGCTTCGTCGCCAACGCGCTCGGCGGCCCGCTGGGGCTCGCGAGCCCGCTGCACGGCGCGGAGTTCGAGGAGGTCCTGGTCTTCGCCTTCCTGCCGGTGCTGGTCTTCGCCGCCGCGCTCGGCCTCTCCACCCGCGCCTTCTTCCGCAACCTGGGGCCGATCCTCGTGCTGGCCATCCCGGCGCTGGTCGTCTCGGCGGCGCTCGTCGGCCTCGCGCTGCGCGTCGGGCTCGGCACGCCCTGGAGCGCGGCGCTCCTCTTCGGGGCGCTCATCTCCGCGACCGACCCGGTCGCCGTGGTGGCCGTCTTCCGCGAGCTCGGCGTGCCGCGGCGCCTGCTGACGCTCGTCGAGGGGGAGAGCCTGCTCAACGACGGCGTGGCGATCGTGCTCGCCACCATCCTCCTCGGCGCCGCGCGCGGCGGCGCGGTGCGCCCCCTCGACGGCGTCATCGACTTCCTCGGCGTCTTCTTCGGCGGGGCGGCGATCGGCGCGGCGGTGGGCCTCGCCGCCGCCCTCGCGCTGCCGTGGCTGGACCGGCTGGCGGCCGCCGCGCTCTCGCTGGCCGTCGCCTACGGCGGCTTCGTGCTGGCCGACGAGGTGCTCGGCTTCTCCGGGGTGATGGCGACGGTCGCCGCGGGGCTGGTGCTGGGCGGCCTGGCGCCGAGCCGCGCCTCGGCCGAGGTCCGCGCGATGTGGGACGAATTGTGGGAGGCGCTCGACCACGTCGCCAACGCGCTGCTCTTCCTGCTGATCGGCCTCGCCATCGACCCGGCGCTCGTCGCCGACAACCTCGGCGCCATCGGGCTGGCGATCGTCGCCGTCCTCGTCGCCCGCGCCGCGGCCGTCGTGCCGCTGGTCGCGGCGCTCGAGCGGTTCGCCGGCATCCCGCCGGTGGGCCGGCGCAACGAGGCGGTCCTGATCTGGGGCGGGTTGCGGGGCGGTGTGGCGCTCGCCCTCGCGCTCGCCCTCCCCGCGGCGCTGGCCGAGCGCGACCGCTTCGTCGCGATGACGGGCGGCGTCGTGCTGGCGACCCTGCTCCTCAACGCGACGACGATCGGGCCGCTGGTGCGGCGCCTCGGGCTCGACGAGCCGGGCCGGGCCGACCGGTTCCTGGCGGGCGTGGCGCGCCTCGCGGGGGTGGCGGCGGCCCGCCGGCGGCTCGACGACCTGGGCCTCGACGACCCGACCGTGGCGTCCGAGCTCGACACCGTCGAGCGCGCGACGCGCGCGGAGCTCGGGCGCATCGAGCTGAGCGGGGAGGAGGAGCGCCAGGTCGCCACGCGGCGCGGCCTCGCCGTCGAGCGCGAGACCTACCAGCGGCTGCGCGACGCCGGGTTGCTGCCCCCCGCGGCGGCGCTCGCGCTGCTCGAGGAGGTGGACGACCAGATCGACGCGGTGGGCCTGGGCCAGGCCGCGCCGGGCGCGCTGCGCCGCCGCGAGCGCCCGCGGCTGGGGCGGCTGGTGCAGCGCCTCGCCGCCTGGTTGCCCACGCCGGTCGGGGAGGACCCGGCCGCGCTGGCCTACGCCGAGGCCAGCGCCCGGCGCCTGGCCGCGCGGCGGACGGGCGAGGCCCTCGAGCTCTTCGCGCGCCTGCCGGGCATCAGCGCCGCGGCCGTGGAGCGCACGCGGGCGACGTTCGCGCGGTGGGAGCGGGAGGCGGTCGCGTCGCTCGCGGAGTTCGATCGCGACGTCGGCCGCGACCACCGCGCGCTGCACCGGCGGCAGGCCGAGGCCCTCAGCCGCGTCGCGGCGACCGACGCGCTGGAGGAACTCGTGGCGATCGGCCTGCTGCCCGCGGCGGTCGCGCGCCGGGCCGCGCAGCTGGTCGCGGTCGAGGTCGGCGA
>JAUJME010000417.1 GCA_030447005.1 Solirubrobacteraceae bacterium
CCGAAGCCGGCGAACTGGCGGATCGTCCACAGGCGCCCGCGGTACATGCTCGGGTACACGCCGCGCGTGTACGGATACTCCCCCGGCAGCCCGATCGAGGCCGCCGGGTCGGCCGGCAGGTCCTCCTCGGTGTAGAGCGGGCGGATCGGCTCGCCGCTCAGCGTGGTGAACGGCACGGGCCGCTCGGGTGTCGCGGCGAAGCGCTCGGCGTACCAGCGCTCGGCGTCGGTGCGCGCCCTCTCCTCGGTGGCCATGCGGGCGATTGTAGGGTCAGCCCGCCGCGGCGGTGCGGGTCTCGACCCGCAGCCGGCCCTTGCCGGGCGCCCGCTTGAGCCGGAAGACCACCGTGCGGCGGCCGTTGATCCGGGCGAGCGAGCGGCGGCCGAGGACGACGCGGCGATCCCCGCGGACGAGGACCAGGGTGGCGCGGAGGCCCTTCACCGGCCCGGTCGAGCGCAGCCGGACGACGACCCGCCGCCCGGAGCGGCGGACGCTGAGCACGCCGACGCGAGCCCGGCCGCCGGGAGCGGCGCCCGGGCCGGAGGAGTGGGGGGCGGGGCCGGGCGCCGGCTCGGCGGGCCGCGAGGGCGCGGAGGACGTGGGAGCGGGGCGCGCCGCGCCGCCGGGCGCCGGGGCGCTCGTGCCCGACCCGGTGGCCGCGGGGACGGCGATCCGCGCGGTGACCCAGTCGTGGAGCTTGGCGTCGCCCACCCGGCCGTAGACGCCGTACTGCGTCGGGAAGCCGCAGCCCGTCCCGAAGGAGACCGTGCCCACCTGGATGAACGCGCCGGCGGCGTCGGTGACCATCAGCGGGCCGCCCGAGTCGCCGTTGCAGGAGTCCGCTCCGCCCAGGTCGTTGCCCGCGCAGACCATCGAGGTCTCGTCGATCCCGACCGTGGTGTCGCACTGGCGATCGTCGACGATCGGGACCTGCACCTCGTGGAGGTCGTTCGTCGTGTTGACCCCGCCGATGCCCGGGAAGAACGTGCCGCCGTGGCCGATGACGGTCGCGGGCTTGCGCGGGGCCCACCGGTCGCGCTCCGTCGCGGGGTCGGCCAGCCGGATCGTCGGGGCGGCCGACGGCCGGCTCAGGCGCACGAGCGCGACGTCGTTCACGAAGGTCGAGGAGTCGAACTCCTCGTGGCGGATGACCTCCGCGGCCGGGATGTCCTCGCCCTTGCCGGTGTCCGAGAGCCGGTCGCGCCCGATCACGAACGACAGGCGGCTCGCCTTCGTGACGGAGTCGTCGCCCTCCGTAACGCAGTGCGCCGCGGTGAGCACCGTGTCGGGCGCCACGAGGCTCGCCCCGCACGAGAAGCGATCGTCGACCTCGAGCACCGCGAAGAACGGGTACTTGCCGGGCGGCGCCGCCTTGCCGCCGACGATGGCGTGGGCGGGGGCGGCCGCGGCCAGGGAGGTCAGGGCGACGGCGAGGGCGAGGAGGTGACGGGTCACGTCCATCCGTGCTTCCCGCCGCCTCCTCGCCCGAATCCCTGCTGTCGCTCAGCGAACCACGCCGCAGGCGATGCGCGGCCCGGCGTCGCCGGTGTCGCGGGTCTCCTGATCGGGCTGGGGGACGTAGCGCGACGGCACGTTGCCGAAGTTGTCGGGCTTCTCGTGGACCATGAAGGCGGCGCCGTCACCCTCGCGCAGGTCGGAGATCCGGAACGCGTCCGTCTGGGCGACGAGGCGTGCCGTGCCGTCTTCCATCACCAGCAGCGACGGGAGGTCGCCGAGGTGGGCGCCGTGGCCCTGGTCGCCCTCCTTGAGGTGGCCCATGGCGGACTTGAAGTCGGGCGCCTGGCAGGCGCCGACGGCGTGGACGTGGAAGCCGTGGAAGCCGGGCGGCAGGTCGCGGGCGCGCACGGAGATCGTCACCGTGTCGCCGCGCTGGCGCAGCTCGACCCGGCCGACGCGGTCCCCGGCGGCGTTCTCGAGCGCCGCGCTCGCCTTGCGGGGCTTGTCGCGCTTCTTCTGCGGGGCGGCGACCGCCACGGCGCCGGCGCCGGCGACGAGCAGTGCGACGGTGATCGCCGCGATCCTGACTGGGTGCATGGGTCCTCCTTCGATGGCGTGGGTTCCGGCGTTGTTACCCGCGTTCCGCGGGGTCAGTCGACGTTGCGGCGATGCAGCAGCAGGGCGCCGATGCCGGCCGTGACCGCGATCCACGCGAGCATCACCAGCACGCCCGCGCCCGCCGAGAGCAGGTCGCCCTCCTCGTCGAAGCCCAGCGCCTCGGTGTGGG
>JAUJME010000418.1 GCA_030447005.1 Solirubrobacteraceae bacterium
TCCTGGTGGTGGGAGCGGTGGCGGTGGCGCTGATCGTGCGGTGACGGACGGCGATTCGAACGTCAACCCCGGCTGGTGGGGGCGGGCCGAGGCAGCAACGGAAAAGGTGGATCTCGAGCCGGCGACGCCCGCGAGATCCACATCGCCCGCCCGCCGCCGAGCCACCCCTCCTCACCAGCGGCAGTTCGCCGTTCTCAGTTGCGCCGCGCCCGCGGCCGCGCCGTGCGGCCGAACCGCGCGCCGCCGCCGTCCGCACCATCGGTGCTCACCGGGTGCGCCGCCCGCCGGGCGGAGGCCTGCGGCTCGGCGTGCTCGCCCGTCGCCTCGGCCTCGATGTCGGCGGCCAGGCGGCGGAGGGATTCAGCGAGCTCGCGGACCTCGGGCGGCGGCTCGGCCTCGGCTCGGGGCGCCGCCACGCTGCGCGCGACGCGCCTGGCGAGCCGCTTGCGCAGGCCGCGCTCGTGGAGCTCGCGGGTCAGCGTCTTCGTGCGCTTGGACATGCCCTCTCTCTACCCGCTCGAAGCCTCGAGCTGCACCAGCGCCTCGCGGACGCCGGGCGGGATCTCCTGTGAGCGGCGGCTCTCGCGGTCGACGAACACGTGGACGAACCACCCCTCGGCGGCCGGCTCCCCGCCCGCCCGCGCGGCGTCCTCGGAGAACAGGCCGATCTCGTAGCGCACGCTCGAGCGGCCGAGCTTGCCGACGCGCAGCCCCGCGACCACCGTCTCGGGGAAGGCGAACGCCGCGCGGTAGGCGCAGTGGGACTCCGCGCACAGGCCGACGACCTCGCCGCTGTGGATGTCGAGCCCGCCGGCCTCGATCAGGTAGGCGTTGATGACGGTGTCGAAGAAGGCGTAGTACTCGACGTTGTTGACGTGGCCGTAGACGTCGTTGTCGGCCCAGCGGGTGGCGATCGGGCGCTGGTGGGGATAATCGGCGAGTGTCGTCATCGAGCGCGGAAGCGTCGCACTTCTCCCTCACCCCGGTCGCCCTCACGGTGGCCGACCTCGCGGGCGCGCGGGCCTTCTTCGAGCGCGCGATCGGGCTGCGGACCGTGGACTCCGGCGCGGGGCGGGCGGTGCTCGGCCTCGAGGACGGCACGCCGCTCGTCGTGCTCGGCGGCGACCCCGACGCGCCGCCGCGCCCGCCGCGGACGACGGGCCTCTATCACCTCGCCATCCTCGTGCCCAGCCGCGCCGAGCTCGCGCGCGCGCTCCAGCGGGTGACCTCAGCGGGCTGGCGCTTCACGGGCGCGTCGGACCACCTCGTCTCGGAGGCGCTCTACCTCGACGACCCCGAGGGCAACGGCATCGAGCTCTACCGCGACCGCCCGCGGGAGGAGTGGACCTACCGGGCGGGCGGCGAGCTCGCGATGGCGACGGAGCGGCTCGACCTCGACGACCTGATGCGCCGGCTGCCCGGCGACGCCGACCCCGGGATGCCGCCCGGCACGACGATGGGCCACGTCCACCTCAACGTCGCCGACATCGACGCGACGGAAGGCTTCTACGCCGGCCTGCTCGGCCTCGACGTCGTCGTCCGCAGCTACCCGAGCGCGCGCTTCCTCTCGCGCAACGGCTACCACCACCACCTGGGGACGAACGTCTGGGCGGGCGAGGGCGCGCCACCGCCCCCGCCCGGCTCGCGCGGGCTGCGCCACTTCGGGTTCGAGCTGTCGGGCACGGCGGAGCTCGCCGAGCTCCGCGGCCGGCTCGAGGCCGCCGGCGTCGAGGTTCGCGAGGAGGAGCCCGGCGGGCTGCTCGCCGCCGACCCGTCGGGCAACCGGGTCCTGCTCAGCGCCCCCTGAGCCGTCCGGCGCGGGCGGGAGGATCTGCCCGCCCCGATGTCCGCCTCCGCCCCCAGCGCCCGCGCGATCCTGCGCGTCGTCCTCGTCGTGGTCGGCGTCGCTCTCGCGCTCTACCTGATCTACCTCCTGCGCCGGCCGATCACCTGGGTGATCATCGCCGCGTTCATCGCGATCGCGCTGTCGGGGCCGATCGGCCTGCTCGAGCGCCGGATCAAGCGCCGCGGGCCCGCCGTCGCGATCGTCTACGTGGCGCTCGTCCTGGTGCCGATCGGGATCGGGGCGCTGATCGTCCCGCCCGTCATCCGCCAGGCCAACCAGCTCGTCGAGGACCTCCCCGACTACGCACGACAGGTGCAGGAGTTCGTCCGGGAGAACCCGACCCTGCGCGGCCTCGAGGAGGACTTCGACGTCACGGGGCGGCTCGAGGAGCAGGCGC
>JAUJME010000419.1 GCA_030447005.1 Solirubrobacteraceae bacterium
GGCGGCGCGAAGGTCAGCAGCGTGCCGAGGGCGTCGAGCAGCACGGCCCGCGGCAGGCTCACCCGACGAACTCCCACGCCGCGAACTGGGCGCTGAGGATCGCGAGCAGCCCGCCGCAGACCGCCAGTCCGCGGCCCGTCGCGCCGCGGTCGACCAGGGCGGCGGCCAGCCAGAGCTGGAGCGGGAAGAGGACTAGGACGAAGCGCCCGAGGCTCATCAGCGGCTGCGGCCCGACGGGATAGGAGAGCGGGGCGGCGAGGGCGACCACGGCCCAGGCACCGTAGGCGAGCGGCAGTCGCCGCAGCGCGCCCGCGGTCGCCACCACGGCGAACAGCAGGAACCCGAAGTCGGTCAGGTTGCGGCGGGCGACCTCGAACGGGTCCCCGCCCGCTCCCTCGAAGTACGCGGGCGCTCGCGAGCCCGAGAGCAGCTGGCGCGCGCCGTCGACCGCGGCCACCGTCCCGTCCCACGCGCCGCCGGCCGGGCCGGCGAACTCGCGCAGCCAGACCCGCTGGGCGTCGAACGGCGCCGCGGGGTCGCCGCCCGTCGCCGCCAGCAGCCCGCAGTAGCCGGCGAGGCCGAGCGCCGGCGCCAGGACGACCCAGCCGAGCGCGGGCGACAGATGGCGGCCGTGCTGCTCGAGGTGGAGCAGCACGAGCGGGACCGCGAGGCCGACGCCGATGCTGCGCGTCGCCGCGGCGAGCGCCGCCAGCGCGCCGGCCAGCCACCACCGCTCGCGCCGCGCCGCCAGGAACGCGCCGAGCGACAGGGCGAGGAAGAGGCTCTCGGAGTACATCGCCGACAGGAACAGCGAGGTCGGGAAGAACGCGCAGACCAGGACGGCCGGGCGGGCGTAGCGCTCCCCCAGCTCGAGGCCGGCCAGCCGGTGCACGAGCGCCAGCGCGATCCCCGCGCACGCGAGCGCGACGAGCAGCGCCGCGAGCGCTTGTGAGCCGGTCAGCCATCCGCCGGCGCGCACGAGCGCCGGGTAGAGCGGGAAGAAGGCGGTCCGCGCGCCGTCGTCGTAGCCCGAGCCGGCGACCGCCAGGAACCACATGGCGTCCCAGCGGGCGGCCGGGGCGATCAGGGCGTCGCCCACCGGCCCGAACGGCGCGGTCAGCCCCGCCGGATCGAAGCCGCGCCAGGCCGGGTCGCGGCCGAAGCTCGAGAGGGCGAGCAGCCCGGCGGCCCACACGACCGCCCGCGACCACACGAGCGCCTCGAGCGCCGCGCGCGGGCCGGCAGGGATAGCGCGCAGCCGGGCGAACATGGGGGCGAAGCTACAATCCCCCCGGTTCGGCACCCGCGCCCGCGGACAGCCGGGCACCCCCGGTCATGAGCCGCTCCGTGCGGACCAGGCGACGCCGTCACAGCCGCGGCCGCCCTCGCAACAAGGCCCTGCTCGCCCTCGCGGTGCTGCTGGTCTGCGGCGGCCTCGTCGGCCTCATGGGCGTCGGCTACGTGATCTCGATCGCATCCTCGGCCCCCCCGCTCGACCAGCTCAAGATGGCCGACAAGGGCCAGGTCACCACGGTCTACGCCTCCGGCGGCGAGCGCCTCGGGGTCATCCAGGCCGAGAGCCTGCGCATCCCGGCGCCCGCCTCGGCGCTGCCCAAGAACCTCAAGGACGCCACCGTGGCCATCGAGGACGAGCGCTTCTTCGACCACGACGGCCTCGACTACGAGGGCATCGCCCGCGCCGCCGTCAAGAACGCCGAGTCGGGCTCCACGCGCGAGGGCGGCTCGACGATCACCCAGCAGGTCGTCAAGAACCTCTACATCTCCGACGAGCGCACCTACGAGCGCAAGATCAAGGAGGCCAAGCTCGCCGAGGAGCTCGAGGACAAGCGCGACAAGAACTGGATCCTCAACACCTACCTCAACACGGTCCCCTACGGGACGGCCGGCGGGCAGTCGGCGATCGGCGCCCGGGCCGCCGCGCGCGTGTACTTCAACAAGCAGGTGCAGAAGCTCACGCTCGGCGAGGCGGCGCTGCTCGCCGGCCTGCCGCAGGCGCCCTCGAGCTACTCGCCGTTCCGCAACCCGCAGGCCGCCGAGAACCGCCGCAACGAGGTCCTGCGCAAGATGGACGAGCTCGGGATGATCACCCCCGACGAGGCCGAGGCCGCCATCGCCGAGCCGGTGGACGAGAAGTACGTCGCCGGCTCGAAGTTCTTCACCGAGCGGCGCGAGAAGTACTTCTTCGACTACGTCAAGGACGAGCTGCTCAAGGAGTACGG
>JAUJME010000420.1 GCA_030447005.1 Solirubrobacteraceae bacterium
GTGCGGCTGCGCGACCTGGCGGCGATGGCCGGCGTGCCCGATCCCGACGAGCTGTTCGTCGAGTCCGTCCAGCCCGCCGGCGCCTTCGACGACGTCGTCCTGCGCGGGTCGCGCGCGACGGATCCCCAGTCGCTGCTCGCGCTGAAGGTCAACGGCGAGCCGCTCTCGCTCGACCACGGCTACCCGGCGCGGATCATGATCCCGGCATCGCCCGGCGTCCACCAGACCAAGTGGGTCGGGCGGCTGACGTGGAGGGCGTCGTGATGCGCGCCTTCAAGCGGCTCTACGGCCGCGACGCGCCCGCCCACCTCCCGGCCATGCTCGTCACCTACGCGATCGCCGCCTACGCGGTCTGGGCGATCTTCCAGGGCGGCAAGCCGTGGACCGTGCTGCTGTGGCTGGCCGGCGCGATCGTCGCCCACGACTTCGTCTTCCTGCCGCTCTACACGGCGCTCTACCGCCTGGCCGGGCGCGCCGGCGGCGCCGAGCCGCAGCGCCGGCGCCGGGTGATCGCGCTGCAGCACGTGGCGGTGCCGGCCATGGTCTCGTTCCTGCTGTTCCTGGCGGCGCTCCCGCTCATCCTCGAGCTGTCGGAGCGTGCCTACCGGCCGACCACCGGGATGACGCAGGAGCCCTACCTCGAGCGCTGGCTCGTCGTGACGGCAGCGCTGTTCGTCGTCTCGGGGATCGCGTTCGCGATCCGCGTACGCGCCGCCGGGTCGGCCGGGCGGTCGTAGCGCGTCGCCGACGACGGGACGATGCGGCGGCACGACGACGACGAGTTCGAGGTGTGGGTGGAGTCGGCGCTCGAGCGGGCCGACCCGGTGATGGCGTGGCTGGGCGTGCTCTTCGCCCTGCTGGTCGGGTACGAGCTCGCCGTCGATCTGGCCCCGGCTCCCGCGCGGGCGCTCGAGGTGGCCGGCTGGGCGATCTGGACCGTCTTCGCGCTCGAGTTCGCGGCGCACCTCTACGTGGCGCCGGATCGCGTCGGGTACGTCCGCCGCCACCCGCTGCGGGTGATCGGCCTCCTGGTCCCCATGCTGCGGTTTCTCCGCTTCCTGCGGCTCCTGCGCCTCGGCCGGGCGCTTCCCGCCGCGCGGGTCGTGACGTCGTCCTACCGGGTGGCCGGCACCGCACGGCGGCTACTGCGGGCACGGCTCGGCTACCTCGCGGCCATCACCGTCGTCGTGTCCGTCGCGGTCGCGGAGCTCGCCTACCTCTTCGAGCGCGACGCGCCCGACGGCATCTTCCGCTCCTTCGGCGATGCCTTCCTGTGGGCCCTGGGGACGGTCATCGCCCTTCAGGGCGATCCACGGCCGTCGACGGTCGGGGCGCAGCTGACGATGCTCGCCGGCTTCGTGTTCGGCCTGGTGGTCGTGGCGTCGCTCGCCGGCTCGGCCGGCGCGTTCTTCGTGGAGGACACCCGCGAGCGCCGGCCGGCCCCCGGCGACGCCCCACCCGGGCAGTGAGGCGTCGCCGCGCGCCCGTCAGCGTCCCGAGAGCCGGCGCTCGACCCAGCGCGCGCCGACCGTGTCGGTCAGCCCGTGCGCGGCGATCGACGCCAGGATCGTGAACGCCGCGACGTCGAAGACGAGCGAGCGGTCGGGCGCGCTCGAGTTGAGCACGAAGAGCGCGAACAGCATGGAGGCGATCCCCTTGGGCCCGAACCAGGCGATGAAGCCCTTCTCGGCTCCACTGAGCGGGACGCCGACGAAGGACACGAGCACGGACGCCGGCCGCGCCACGGCGAGGGCGAAGACGATGAACGCCACGAGCCCGAGCAGGGGGACGTCGAGACCCGTCTCGACGATCAGGGCGCCGAACAGGGCGAAGGCGACGACCTGCAGGACCGATCCCACGCTCTCGTTGAACTCGTGGAACAGCTCGGGGATCTCGTGGCGGGTCACCGCGAGCACGAGCCCGGCGCAGAAGGCCGCGATGAGGCCGTTGCCGTCGGCGAGCTCCGCGACCCCGAAGGCTGCGAGCCCGAGCCCGAGCGCGTAGAGCCCCTCGAAGCGGCCCTCGAGGGCCCAATCGGGCAGGCGGTCGAGCAGCCCGCCCGCCAGGAGCGCCAGGGCCGCTCCGACGGCGACGCCGAGCAGCGTCTCGAGCGAGAGGCCGCCGATCGCCGCGGTGAGCGCGCCGGCCTCGCCCGTGCTCAGCTCCAGGAAGAGCAGCACGAAGGGCAGCGCCAGCCCGTCGTTGAGGCCGGATTCGAGGTTGACGATGTGGCGGACGC
>JAUJME010000006.1 GCA_030447005.1 Solirubrobacteraceae bacterium
CCTCGGCCGCTCGCGCGAGCAGATCGACGACACCACCTCCGACGTCCGGCGGCGGACGCGCAAGACGGTCGGGGCGCCCGCCGACCGCGTGCTGCGCGAGGTCGACCGCGCGCGTCGCGCCGCGGGGATCGGCACGTCGTTCCCGATCTCGGGCTACGACGAGCTCACCGCCGCCCAGGTGACGGGCCGCCTCGGCGACCTCACCCCGGCCGAGCTGCGCAAGGTCCGCGACCACGAGCGCAAGAACGCCAACCGCAAGAGCGTGCTGGCGGCCGTCGAGCAGAAGCTCGGCTGAGCGGGCGCTGACCCTCGTCGCGCGCGACATCCGGAAGTCCCACGGCGCGGCCACCGTCCTCGGCGGCGTCTCGGTGACCGTCGCGCCGGGCGACGTCCTCGGCGTCGTCGGGCCCAACGGCGCCGGCAAGTCGACGCTCCTGCGGATCCTGGCGGGCGTCGACGCCCCGGATCGCGGCGAGGTGCGGCTGACCGGCGGGACGGCGGGCTACCTGCCCCAGGAGCCCGACCGCACCGCGGGCGAGTCGCTGCAGGCGCTGCTCGCGCGGCGTACGGGCGTGGCCGCCGCGAGCGCGCGATTGGACGCCGCGACCGCCGCGCTGGCCGAGGAGGCGCCCGGCTCGGCCGAGGAGTACGCCGCCGCGCTGGAGGCGTGGCTCGAGCTCGGCGGCGCGGACTTCGAGGCGCGCGCGGAGGCGGTCTGCCGCGAGCTCGGGCTCGACCCCGGCCTGCTCTCGCTCGAGACCGCCGCGCTGTCGGGCGGGCAGGCGGCGCGCGCCTCGCTGGCGGCGATCCTCCTCTCGCGCTTCACCATGCTGCTGCTCGACGAGCCGACGAACGACCTCGACTTCGAGGGCCTCGAGCGCCTGGAGCGCTTCATCGCGGAGCGCCCGGGCGGCGCGCTGATCGTCTCCCACGACCGCACCTTCCTCGAGCGGACCGTCACCCGGGTGCTCGAGCTCGACGAGGTCACCCACCAGGCGGCGGAGTACGGCGGCGGCTGGGCGGGCTACCTCGAGCTCCGCGCGACCGCCGCCCGCCACGCCGAGGAGCGCTACGAGGCCTACGACGCGCGGCGCTCGCAGCTCGAGGACCGCGCGCGCCGCCAGCGCTCGTGGGCGGACACCGGCGTCCGGCGCGCGAAGACCTCGAGCGAGCCCGACAAGAACCTGAAGGCCCGGCGGGTCGAGCGCACGGAGAAGCAGGCCGGCAAGGTGCGCACCACGGAGCGGGCGCTCGAGCGGCTCGAGGAGGTCGACAAGCCGTGGCGGCGGTGGGAGCTCGAGCTGCGCTTCGGCGGCGCCGAGCGGGCCGGGGCGGTGGTCGCGCGGCTCGACCGCGCGGTGATCCGGCGCGGCGGCTTCGAGCTCGGGCCGGTCGACCTCGAGCTCGGGTGGGGCGAGCGCGTGGCGCTCACGGGGCCCAACGGAGCGGGCAAGACCACCCTCGTGCAGGCGCTGCTCGGCCGCCTGGCGCTCGCGTCCGGCGAGCGCTGGGTCGGGCCGGGGGTGAAGGTCGGCGAGCTCGAGCAGGGGCGCGGCGGGCTGGCGCGCGGCGGCGGCGCGCTCGCCCAGGCCTTCGTCGAGGCGACGGGGCTGAGCGTCCAGGAGGCGCGCTCGCTGCTGGCGAAGTTCGGCCTGGGCGACGACGCGGTCGGCCGCGCCGCCGCCACGCTCTCGCCCGGCGAGCGCACCCGCGCGGAGCTCGCGCGGCTGATGGCCACGGGCGTCAACTGGCTCGTGCTCGACGAGCCGACGAACCACCTCGACCTGCCGGCCATCGAGCAGCTCGAGGTGGCGCTCGACGCCTACGACGGCGCGCTCCTGCTGGTCTCCCACGACCGCCGCCTGCTCGATGCCGTGCGGATCGACCGCCGGATCCCCGTGGGGGTCTGACGGCGCCTGCCATCCTGGGTGCGATGTCCACCGCCCCCGCCCCCAGGTCCGCCCGCCCGCACCGCGGGGAGGAGCTCGAGCTCACCATCGACACGCTCGCCTACGGCGGCAACGGCGTCGCCCGCCGCGACGACGGCTACGTCCTCTTCGTGGCCGGCGGCATGCCGGGCGACCGCGTCCGCGCCGAGGTCGGCAAGGCCAAGAAGGCCTACGCCGAGGCGCGCGTGATCGAGGTCCTCGAGCCCGGCCCGGACCGCATCGAGCCGGTCGCCGACCATCCCGGGGCGCCGTGGCAGGTGCTCCCCTACGAGCGCCAGCTCGAGGTCAAGCAGGAGCAGGTCGCCGACGCGCTGCGCCGGATCGGCCGCCTCGAGGGCTTCGAGCTCGAGCCGATCGTCCCCGCCGTCGCCCAGTGGCGCTACCGCAACAAGCTCGAGTACTCGTTCGGCACGGGCGACGACGGCGGGCTCGTCTGCGGCTTCCACGCGCCCGGCCGCTTCGACCGCATCGTCTCCGTCACCGACGTCATGCTCGCGTCCGAGCGCGGCAACGCGCTGCGCGAGCAGGTCCTCGCCTTCTGCCGCGAGGAGGGCCTGGGCGCGTGGGACCGCCGCACGCAGACGGGCTTCCTGCGCAACGTCGTCGTGCGCGAGGGCTCGCGCACCGGCCAGGCGCAGGTGCGGCTGATCACCTCGCCCGGCGAGCTCGACGCCGAGCGCTTCGCCGGCGCGATCGACGCCGAGGGCGTCCTGTGGACGCAGACCGAGTCGCTGGGGGAGAGCACGGCGGGCGGCTCCACCCGGCTGCTGAGCGGCTCGCCGCAGCTGATGGAGGACCTCGGCGACCTGCGCTTCCTGGTCTCCCCCGAGGCGTTCTTCCAGACGAACACGGAGATGGCCGAGATCCTCTACGGCATCGCCACGGAGTACGCCGGGCTGCGCGGCCACGAGCGCGTCTTCGACCTCTTCTCGGGGATCGGCTCCATCGCGCTGACCCTGGCCACGCGCGCGAAGTCGGTGGTCGGCGTCGAGCTGGTGGAGTCCGCGGTCGCCGACGCGATCGAGAACGCCAAGCTCAACGAGATCGACAACGCGTCGTTCTACGCGGGGGACATCCGGACCTCGATGCGCGAGCTCGTCGAGCGGGTCGGCCGCCCCGACGTCTGCGTGATCGACCCGCCGCGCGCGGGGCTGTCGACCAAGGTGGTGCGCCGGATCGTCGAGGCCGCCCCGAGCCGTGTCGTCTACGTCTCGTGCAACCCGACGACGCTCGCCCCCAACGCCGCGCAGATGGTCGAGGCCGGCTACGTCCTGCGCCGCGTGCGGCCCGTCGACATGTTCCCCCAGACGCCGCACATCGAGTGCGTCGCGCTGCTCGAGGCGGGGCCGGGCGGCGTGGCCAACCCCGAGTCCTGAGGCCGGCGGCCGGGTACGCTCGGCCCATGCCACGCCACCAGCCGTCCGACAAGCCGGATCCCGGCGAGGTCCTCAGGGGTCCCGTGCGCATGCGCCGCGACGCGCAGGGGCGCCTGCAGGTCGTCGCCCCCGAGGACGAGGACCGCAAGGCCACCGTCGAGGCCAAGCCCAAGCCCCCGCAGCCCGACGACCCGCGCAGCGCCGCCACGCGCGACGTCGGCCCGGCCGGCGGGTTCGTCTAGCCGCTCAGGCCGCCTGGGCGAAGCGGTCGGCGCCGCCCGGGTGCGCCTTGCCCTCGCCGAAGGAGGCGAGCGCGTGGGCGGTCGCGCGGTAGGCCGCCGCGTTGACCGACATCCCGCAGTGCGACGCGTCGACCTCGAGGTGCTCGTCGGCCTCGGGGTCCAGGCACGCGCGCCAGTTGACGATGCCGTCGGAGCGCGAGTAGACCGAGAGGAAGCCGACGTCCTCGGGGAAGGGGTCCTCGAGCGCCCGGCGGAACGGCTCGCAGCACTTGCCCCGCAGGCAGCGCGCGGAGAGCATGGACCTCGGGTTGATCATCCCGAGCGCGCCGACGACGCCGACCTGGGCGAGGACGAAGGGGTGGATCGCCAGCTGGTTGCGCAGCGGCGAGCCCAGGGTGACGATGCCCGAGACGAGGTCGGGACGCTTGGAGGCCAGCGCCTTCGCGAACAGGCCGCCGCGGCTCTGCCCGATGATCGCGACGGCCTGGCCGTGGCGGTCGGCCATCTCCTCGAGGCGCTCCTCGAGCCTTGAGCAAGTCACCTCGGAGCAGGCGATGTTGGCGCGGATGCCTGCGCGCTTGGTGCGGTAGTCGGCGCGCCGGAGCCAGTCCGTCATGGCGCCGAGGGAGCCGTCACCGGCCAGGAAGCCGGGGATCAGGAGCACCGGGCGGCCCTCGCCCGGCTCCACGCCGACGCCCCGCCAGACCGCGCTGCGCCGCAGATTCGCCATTTCGAGGCCGAATCGGCTCTCGCGCCAGATCGGGGGGATGGTGGGAAGCGGCATGCTGATCGGTGCTGCCATGGGAACGGTGAATACCCCAACAACGTGTCAGAAGCACCGGCGGCTTGTGGGGCTTGACACTATTCGGACACCTGTTCGATGCACTTGAGGCGCCGCCTGTGGCTGTTCGTGCTCACTGCATGCCTCCTCGGTCCGGCCGCCACGCAGGCCGCGTTCCCCTACTGACGTTGCCGTCTGCCGACTGGGCGAAGTTGACGTCGTCGGCCTGCGGGCGGCCGTCGATCGTCCCCGAGGCCGTCAGCTGCTTGAGGCCCCGCGCCCTGCGCTCGGCGCTCGTCCGCATGAAGCTCTGATGGCCTAGCATCGCGGCGGCATGCGCGCCGTCACCGTCCGCGACAAGCAGATCGTCGTCGAGGAGCACCCGGATCCCGAGCCCCAGCGCGGGGAGATCCTCGTCCGCGTGCGCGCCGCCGGGCTCAACGGCGCCGACATGCTCCAGCGCAAGGGCGGCTACCCCGCGCCGCCGGGCTCGCCGGCCGACATCCCCGGCCTCGAGTTCGCCGGCGAGGTGATCGAGACCGGCCCCGGCGCGGAGCGCTTCGCGCCCGATGACCGCGTGATGGCGATCACCGGCGGCGGCGGGCAGGCCGAGCTCGCGGTGATCCACGAGCGCGCGGCGATGCCCGTCCCCGACGAGCTCGAGTGGGTCGCCGCCGGCGGCGTCCCCGAGGTCTTCACCACCGCCCACGACGCGATCTTCACCCAGGCGGGGCTCATCGCCGGCGAGCGGCTGCTCGTCCACGGCGCGGCGGGCGGGGTCGGCACGGCGGCCGTCCAGCTCGGCACGATGGCCGGCGCGCGGGTGACCGCCACGGTCCGCAACGAGGCGGTCCGCGACGCGGTCGGCGCCCTCGGCGCGAAGGTCGTCGCGCCCGAGGGCTTCGAGGAGGCCGGCCCCTTCGACGTGATCCTCGAGCTCGTCGGCGCGGTCAACCTGGCCGGCAACCTCCAGGCCCTCGCGACCGGCGGGCGGATCTGCATCATCGGGGTCGGCGGCGGGGGCCCGAAGACCGAGATCAACCTGCTCGCCCTGATGGGCAAGCGCGGGCGCATCCACGGGTCGACCCTGCGCGCGCGGCCGCTCGAGGAGAAGGCCGCCGCCACGCGGCTGGTCGAGAAGGCGGTCCTCCACGGCTTCGTCTCCGGCGACCTCTCGGTCCCCGTCGCGGCCGCGTTCCCGATGGAGGAGGCGGCGGCCGCCTACGAGCGCTTCGAGGCGGGCGGGAAGCTGGGCAAGATCGTCCTCACGATGGACTGAGGCGAGGCGGCGGAGCGGCGCGCTAGGTCAGCGCGAGCACGACCTGGGCGAGCACGGCGATGAGGATCGCAACCGCGAGTCCCGGGACGGGGTCGAACCGCGGCGTCTCTGGCTCGCGGTGTGTGTCGACGTAGCGAGGCTCGCCATCAACGTAGGGCCGTTGGCCGTTTCTGACGCGCAGCGTCATCGTCTGACGCGGTCGCCCACTCGCATCTCCGTACGCCACGTCCACCTCGAAGTCGCGGTACTCGAGGCGATCGCCTCGGCGACGGTTCGCTCACCCTCGCGCTCGCCTACGCGGAAGCGAGCTTCGATGCTTCGGCCTCGTAGTGGTCGCGTTCGACGCGGAAGACGACTCGACTGATCCGCGCTGTTCCATTCCCGACGTTGCGAACCGGGATAGCCGCAAACACCTCCAGCTCCGGGCCGCCGCCCGTCCCCGTGATGATCTCCGCCTCGTCCTCCCAAGGGCCGAGCACCTTGCTGAAGGCATCGTCGCGCTTGGTGCGCTAGATGCCGTACGGCACGTTGGCAAGTAGCGGCTGCGTCTGAGCCTCAAGAGCGTCGCGAGCAGTGTCGTTCTGCGCCTGGGCGTGACGGGCCGTCAGACAGGCGGCGACCGCCGCCACCGCACTCGCGATGGCGCTCGTGACCTGTGCGGTGTCGCCGACGTCGACTGGCACGCGTGCTCGAGCTTGTCACGACGGCCCAACGTCGGTCTCCCTTGGCGTTTTGACAGGGGACGTCTCCAGCCGCCGACGCAACCGGACCGGGTCGATCGTCGTGCTTCCAGGGGCCGCGAGGCATGATCAGTGCGCGCTCCCATCGGTCCGTCGCGCGAACCCCGGTCCGGCCCTCTAGCCTCCCCGTCGTGAGCCGGATCAACGACGTCGGCGGGATGGAGGGCTTCCCGCCCATCGAGCCCGACCTCGACGAGGCGCCCTTCCACGCCGACTGGGAGGCGCACGTCTTTGCGATCAACCGCGCGCTGATCGGCGCCGGCGTCTACAACCTCGACGAGTTCCGCGACGCGATCGAGCGGATGCCGCCCGAGGCGTACCTCGCGGCCTCCTACTACGAGAAGTGGTTCCACGCGATCCGGACGCTCTGCGTCGAGAAGGGCGTCGTCTCCGAGCAGGAGGTCGAGCGTGCGCTTCACGCCGGGTGAGACGGTGCGGACCAGCCGCGCCGACCCGCCGCACCACACCCGGGTCCCGCGCTACGCCCGCGGCGCGGTCGGCACGGTGGTCGAGCCGCAGGGCGAGCACCCGCTGGCCGACGACCGCGCGCGCGGCCTTGCGTCGCCGCCGCAGACCGTCTACACCGTGCGCTTCCCCGCCCGCGAGCTGTTCGGCGAGGGCGACCATCACGTGACGGTGGACGTCTGGGAGAGCCACCTCGAACCCGTCGCACAGGAGGAGCGCCGATGAGCGAGCACCATGAGCATTCGCCGGTCGCCGCGCAGGTCCGCGGGCTGGAGGCGCTGCTCGAGGAGCGCGGGCTCGTCGACGCCGCCGAGCTCGACCGCGCGCTCGAGGCGTTCATCGCGGGGTCGACCCCGGCCGGCGGGGCCCGCGTGGTGGCCCGCGCGTGGGTCGATCCGGGATTCCGCGCGCGCCTGCTCTCCGACGCCAACGCCGCGCTGCCCGAGGTCGGCCTGAGCATGGGCGGCGGCCTCCAGGAGCAGCGGCTCAAGGTCGTCGAGAACACCGCGACGGCGCACAACGTGATCGTCTGCACGCTCTGCTCCTGCTATCCGATCGCGGTGCTCGGGCCCTCGCCCACCTGGTACAAGAGCGAGGCCTACCGCTCGCGGGTGGTCCGCGACCCGCGCGGCGTGCTCGCCGAGTTCGGCTTCTCGCCCGATCCGGAGGTCGAGATCACGGTCTGGGACGCGAGCGCCGAGTCGCGCTACATGGTGCTGCCGCGCCGGCCGGAGGGGACCGAGGGGCTCGACGAGGAGGCGCTCGCCGCGCTCGTCACCCGCGACGGGATGATCGGCGTCGCGCCCGTCTAGGGGTCAGGGCAGGAGGGCCGCGCCGGCGCCCGAGGCCGCGAGCGCGGCGAGTCCGGCCGCCGCGCCGAGCGCCGCGCGGGGCCGGTCGCGCGCCGAGGTGGCGGCGAGCACGATGCCGAGGGCGAGGCCGATCCCGTCGGTCGCCGCGCCCCCGCGCAGCGCGTCGCCGCCCTCGATGGCCAGCACGATCGCCGGCGGCGCCGCGGCGGCGAGCCGCCGGGGCGGCGGCCACGCCCGCCACAGCCGCCCGGCCGCCCCGAACACCACGCCGGTGAGGACGCCCGCGGCCACCCACCGCCACGGGTCCCCCGCCGCGCTCTCGAGCGGCGTGCCCGGCTCGGTGAGCGCGATCCACGCGTAGTAGCCGCCGTTGGCCGCGCACATCGCGACCGTCGCGGCCGGCACCGCCTGCCGCACGCTCGGCGCGAGCGCCCCCGCCGCGAACGCGGTCAGCACCCACGCGCTGTCGCTGCTGATCCCGGCCGAGAGCCCGGGCGTCACCTCCTCGATCCGGCTCAGCACGCCGAGCAGCACGCCGGCGGCGACGGCGAGCGCGGTCATCGCGCCCGCCGGCGGGACAGGTTGAAGCCGGCGAGGCCGTCGGGCTCGCGCAGCTCGCGGCCCTCCCACCCGTCGCGCCAGCGCAGCTCTGAGCGGATCCCGTCGAGGATCTCCCGGCGCTCGGGTCCCTCGGGGAGGCGCTCGAGTGCCCGGAGGGCGTCCGCGCTGAGGTAGGACATGTACGCCGGGTCGATCCTCCCCCGCTCCTCGAAGCGCTCCACCGCCCGCTCGGCGATCCGCCGGTCCGGGTCGGCGAGCGAGAACGCCAGTGCCGCGGCAAGGGTGACGCCCACCGCGATCCGGGGCGCCGCGCGGGCCCCCGCGCGGCCCGCGCCGGCCGCGAGCACCAGCGCCAGGATCGCCCCGAGCCAGAGGACGACGGCGTGGCCGCCGTAGCGGGTGCGCGTGAAGCCGTAGGCGTCTTCCACGAGGTCGAGGCGGTGGTGCGCGGAGGCCAGCACGACGAAGGAGAGGACGCAGAGGAGGCCGAGCAGGGCGCGGACCACGCGGTCCTCGCGGCGGGCGGCGAAGGCCACCACCGCCAGCGTCAGCGCGGTCACGGCGAGGAGCGACACGAACCCCTGGCGGGCGTACTCGCCGTAGCCGAGGCCGGTCGTCGCCTGCACGTAGGCCGCCCCGCCGAACAGCACGCGGAGCTGCACCGCGACGAACGTCGCGAAGAGCGCCGCCAGCGCGCCGAGCGCGATCCGCAGCTCCAGCCGGCCGGGCACGACGGGGGCCTTGGGCGGCCCGTGGACGGGCGGGCGGCCCGCCCGGACGAGCGCGCCCGCGGCCGCGGCGAAGGTGAGGCCGAGGATCGCGCGCCAGGTCAGCTCCACCGGGTCGGCGTCGATGGCCAGCGCGTCGCCCGCGAGCTCGGCGAAGGCGGAGTCCGCCGCGGCGAAGAGCCCGCCGAAGGCGCTGGTGAGCACCGCGGCGAGCGCCAGGCCGCGCAGGACGGGGCGGGCCTGGCGATGGGGCGCGTCGGGCAGGAGGCCGCCCAGCGCCCGGGCGACGACGGCGCTGCCCGCCACGAGCCGCCACGGAGCCGCGGCGGTCAGGGCCACCGCTCGCCAGGTGCTCGGGGAGGCGACCGCGGCGGCGCCGCCGAGCAGGGCGGCCAGCGCGGCGACGGTGACCACCCAGTCCGCGTCGCGCAGGACGGGCTGGACCGCGAGCCCCGCGGCGAGCGCGAGGAACCAGCGCGACGACCGGCCGGCCGCCGACGCCAGCTCGGCGGCGGCCAGGACGAGCAGCAGCGCGCAGGCCAGCGCGAGGCCGGCGCGGGTGCCGGCCACCGCGGTGGCGGCGAGCGCGCCCGCGAGCAGCACGCAGAGGAGGGCGGATCTGGGCATGGGGGGACCTCCCGGAGGTCGGGTCGGAGTGCAAGGGGCGAGGGGACGGGCCGCTAGGGCAGGTCGACGACCATGCGGCAGCCGCGCGGCGTGGCCGTCTCGGCGCGGATCGCGCCGCCGTGCAGCTCGACGATGGAGCGCGCGATCGCCAGGCCGAGGCCGGCGCCGGAGTCCGAGCGCGAGCGGTCGGCCCGCGCGAAGCGGTCGAAGACCCGCTCGGCCTCGACCGGCTCGAGACCGGGACCGCGGTCCTCGACCTCGAGCCGCAACCCGCCGCCCTCCGCCGCGCGGGCCCGCACCACGACGGGCGAGCCCGGCGCGTGCCGATGCGCGTTGTCGACCAGGTTGACGAGGACCTGGCGCAGGCGGTCGGGATCCCCGCGGGCGCGCAGCCCCGGCGGCGCCTCGACCGCGGCGTCGCAGCCCTCGAGCAGCTCCTCCACCGCGAAGCCGCGCGCCGCGAGCGCCGCGCCGCCCGCCTCGAGGCGGGAGAGATCGAGGAGCTGGTCCGTCAGCCGCCCGAGGCGCTCGACCTGGTCGAGCAGCGCCCGCGGGTCGGCCGCCTCCACGCCATCGACGGCGTTCTCGAGCGACGCGCGCAACGCGCTGATCGGCGTGCGCAGCTCGTGCGCCGCGTCGGCGACGAAGTCCCGGCGCACGCGGTCGGTCTGCTCGAGCTCGCCGGCCATCCGGTTGAAGGCGGACGCGAGCTGGCCCACCTCGTCGCGCGAGGCGACCGCGACGCGCTGGCCGTGCTCGCCGCGCGCCATCGCCTCGGCGGCGCGCGCCATCGCCCGCAGCGGCCAGGTCATCCCGTGCGCGACGAGCTGCACGCAGGCCAGCGAGAGCACGAAGGCCACCACGGCGCCCCAGCGCAGCCGGAAGCCGAGCTTGGCCGCGACCAGCAGCGTCGCGAGGGTCACCACGATCGCCAGCACGATCACCAGCCCCAGCTTGAGCTTGATCGACGGCACGCGCGCGAGCAGGTTCACGCGAGATCCCCGAGCGCGTAGCCGTGGCCCTGGACCGTCCGCACGACCTCCGGCCCGAGCTTGCGGCGCAGCGCGGCGACGTGGGAGTCGACCGTGCGCGTCGAGCCGCCCGCCCGCCACTCCCACACCTCGGCGAGCAGCTCGGCGCGGCTGAAGGCGCGGCCGGGGCGCCCGGCGAGCGTCGCCAGGAGGTCGAGCTCGGTGGGGGTGACGCGGATCTCCTCCCCCTCACGCAGCAGCCGGCGGCCCTCGAGGTCGAGCACGTAGCGGCCGAGGTCGGCGCGGGCGGGCGCGTCCTCCTCCGGCGCGCGGGCCGTCCGCCGCAGCACGGCGTGGACGCGCGCGACGAGCTCGCGCGGGCTGAACGGCTTGGTCAGGTAGTCGTCGGCGCCGATGCCCAGGCCGACGAGCACGTCGGACTCCCCGTCGCGGGCGGTGAGGAACAGGACGGCGACCGGGCCGTCGGCCTGGATGCGCCGGCAGGCCTCGATGCCGTCGAAGCCCGGCAGCATCCAGTCGAGCACCACGAGGTCGGGCGCCAGCCGGCGGCACAGCTCGACGCCCTCGGGCCCCGACGCGGCGATCTCGACCCGGAAGCCCTCCGACCGCAGCCGCGCGGCGACCGCGCCCGCGATCGTCGCCTCGTCCTCGATCACCACGATGGTCCGCCGGCTCACGGCGACGATGCTAGGCGCGCGGGCGTGCGCAGCGGGTCACCGGGATGTGCGGGTCCCGTGCAGGTCCTACAGCCCGGCGTCGGCCGGGTCGTCGTCGTCGAGCGGCGTCGTCTCGGCCGCATGGATGGAGCAGAGGCTCGGCCCGCCGCGCTCGAGCGTGAGCTCGATCTCCCGCGGCGTCAGCCGGGCGCCGCACTCCTGGCAGCGCTCGTCGGCGGTCTCGATGGTGCGTTCCTCGAGGTCCATGGGGGAAGAGTATTCGCCCGGCCCGACTTAGTCTGGCCGACGTCACGCGCTAGTAGGGAGGAAAATCCGCGTACCAGGCACCAAGGGTGCGGAACGCGGTCCAGAACGCGCGCTTGGCGGACTCCTCGTCGAGCGCCTCGTCGATGTTGGGGACGTAGAGCGCGTCGATCGAAGGCGTGAGCTTCTGCAGCTCGCCGGGCGTGGCGGTCACCTCGCGCGAGAGGGGGAGCTCGAGCTCGTTGAGCACACCGAGCGCATCGCCACCCATGACCACCACGATCTTCGGCGAGACGATCGCGACCTCCTCGACGATCCGCGCGATGCACTCGGGCCCCGCGAGCGCGGTGTCGGCCACCGGGCACTTCACGCAGAGCGTCCCGTAGACCGCGAGCGGGTCGATGTCCAGGCGCTTGAGCGACTTCATCAGCGCGGTGCCCGACCGGCCGTAGAAGGCGACGCCCTCCTCGATCTCCGACGGCGTCGGGGCGTACTTCAGGAGGAAGACGTCGGCCTGCGGGTGCCCCGAGCCCAGCACCGGCATGAGCTGGCCGCGGGGGCAGTGGCGGCAGCCCTGGAGGTCGCGGGTGAAGTGGTTGAGCTCGCGGATGGCTCGCTCGAGGTACTTCTCGCGGATCTCGTCGTCGGTGGCCGGCATCCCGCCGAGCGGATTAGCCCCAGATCCCGGTTCTCCTTGCCCCTGCATCCTTACTTGCGCGCGCTCGCCGGGACGGCCCGCGGCTTGCGGACCTTGGTCTGGAGGAACTTGAGCGCTTGGACCTGCGCGTAGTAGAGCGAGGACGGGCGGCCGGTGATGTCCGCGTCGCGCAGGGACTCGAGGAACTCCTCCGGGCCGTCGAAGTCGCGCATCCGGATCCGGACCGAGCCGAGCCCCTGGGCCACGTGGGAGTCCGAGCCCGCGCCGCCCGGGATCCCGTACTTGGCCGCGAAGCGAACCGCCTCCTCGTTGTAGGCCGGGATGGCGATGCGCGGGTTGAAGACCTCGATCGCGTCGACGTCGTCGACCACCGCGAGCAGGTGCTCGTAGTCGGGGACGGAGTGCAGGCGGTCGAACGGGTGGGGGACGTAGACGAGCCCGCCCTGGCGTTTGATCTCCGCGATCGTCGCCTCGAGCGACATCCCGCGCGGGATCTTCTCCTCGATGAACAGGCCGATGACCTCGCCCTGGTCTGCGGTCTTGACCTCCTCGCCGACGATCACCTTCACCCCATGGCGCCCGGCGAGCTCGCGGGCGCGCAGCGCGCCGGAGATCTCGTTGTGGTCGGTGACCGCGATCGCGCCCAGCCCGCGCTCGCGCGCGGTGGCGAGCAGGAGCTCGACCGGCGTGGCGCAGTCGTGGGAGTGGTCGGTGTGCATGTGGAGGTCGACGTCGATGTGCGGCCGTGCGGCGATCCGCGCGGCGACCTCCGGGCGCCCGCGGCGGTGGTGCCGGCGCGCCGCGAGCTCTGAGTAGATGCGCTCGAAGTCGTCGGCCACCCGGGCCCAGGAGCGCTGGGGCGCGCGCTCGGCCGCGTGGGCGCGCAGCCGCTCGCGCAGCGGCGCGTCGCCGACCAGGCGGGCGAGCTGGGCGGTCAGGGTCTCGACGTCGCCCGGCTCGAAGAGCAGGCCGAGCTCCCCCTCGTCGAGCACCTCCTCGTAGGCGGGCAGCCGGGACGCGAGCGGGACCGCGCCGGCGCCCAGCGCGGCGACGAGCCGGCCGGCGGCGGGCGCGACGCCGAGCGACGCGGCCACGGCGACGTGCGCGCCGGCGACGGGGGCCTCGCCGGGCACGATCCGCACGCGCTCGCGCAGCGCGCTGCGGACGGTCGGCGCGGCGCCGTTGGGGGCGGAGACCACGGCGCGCCAGTCGAGCTCCTCGGGCAGCCGCCGCAGCGCGCGCAGGAAGAGCCGCAGGGCGGCGCGCTCCTCGCCGCCCGGGAAGGCGATCCGCACCGGGCCCGCGCCGTCGGCGGGAGCCGGCGCGTCGGCGCCGGGCGCGACGATGTCGTAACTGCCGGGGAAGTAGCGGGTCAGGAGGTCGCGCGTCGCGGTGAACGACGCGGTCCGCGCGTCGAGGCGGCCGAAGAAGCGCTCGACGAACCGCCGCGCGACCTGGGTGGAGAGGACCCGCTCCGTCGGCGCGTGGAAGGTCCCGACGTTGAGCGCCCGCGAGTGGCGCAGCGCGACTGAGCCGGCGCCGGGCGCGAACGGCTCGTGGACGTGGACGAAGTCGAGCGGCGCGCCCGTCAGGAGCTCCTCGATCGTGCGGGCGATGTCGACCGGCGGCGAGGGCGCCACGCCGCGGCGGGTCGTGCCCAGGGGCAGCAGCTCGCCCACCCCGAGCACGCGGACCTCGCCGGGCTCCGGGAGGACGTCGCCCGCCCGGATCGCGCGGCGCGACTCGCGGACGAGCGCCGGCGAGCGCGATGGCGCGACGATCAGGACGCGGTGGCCGCGGGCGGCGAGCTCGCCCGACAGCGCGCGGACGTAGCCGTTGACCTCGTGCGCGTCCTCCCAGGGATACGGCGAGACCTGGGCGATGGCGTGCTGGGCGTCGGCCACGGCGCGCACAGCGTAGAGGCGCCGCCCGGCCGCGGTGCGGCGGCCGGGCGAGGGGGGCGGGGGCTAGGCCCGCGCCTCGGCGGCCTTGGCGGCCGCCTGCTCGGCGAGCTTCGCGCCCTTGGCGGTGCGCGAGTGCGCCGCGATGAACTTCTCGGTCTCCTCGCGGGCGAGGTTGTCCGGGCGCTGGGTGTGCGGCGACTTCATGAGGTAGGAGCTCGGGCCGTCGAGCTGGCCGCCGACCCCGTGGTTGAGCGCGAGCTTGCAGCAGCGCACGGCGTCGATGACGATGCCCGCCGAGTTCGGCGAGTCCCAGACCTCGAGCTTGAGCTCCATGTTGAGCGGCACGTCGCCGAAGGCCTGGCCCTCGACGCGGATGTGCGCCCACTTGCGGTCCGTGAGCCACGGCACGTAGTCCGACGGGCCGATGTAGACGTCGTCGGCCGGCAGCTCGTGGTCCATGATCGACGTGACCGCGTTGGTCTTGGAGATCTTCTTGGACTCCAGCCGCTCGCGCTCGAGCATGTTGTAGAAGTCCATGTTGCCGCCGACGTTGAGCTGCGAGGTGCGCAGCATCTTCACGCCGCGCTCGCCGAACAGCCGCGCCAGCGTGCGGTGGACGATCGTCGCGCCGACCTGCGACTTGATGTCGTCGCCGACGATCGGCAGCCCCGCCTTGATGAAGCGGTTGTTCCAGTAGTCCTCGCGGGCGATGAAGACGGGGATGCAGTTCACGAAGCCGCAGCCGGCCTCGAGGATCTGCTCGACGTACCACTTCGTCGCCTGCTCGGAGCCGACGGGGAGGTAGGAGACGACGACGTCGGTCCGCGTGTCCTTGAGCACCTGGGCGATGTCGGCGGTGGAGCCGGGCGCCTTGGTGATCTTCTCCTTCAGGTACTTGCCGAGGCCGTCGTGGGTCATGCCGCGCATGACCTCGACGCCGAGGTGCGGGACCTCGTCGGCGAACTTCAGCGTGTTGTTCTGGCCGGCGAAGATCGCCTCGGAGAGGTCCTTGCCGACCTTGTCGGCGTCGATGTCGAACGCCGCGGTGAACTCGATGTCCGAGACGTGGTAGCCGCCGAGGTCGACGTGCATGAGGCCGGGGACGGACTCCGTCGTGCTGGCGTTCTTGTAGTACTCGACGCCCTGCACGAAGGACGAGGCGCAGTTGCCGACGCCGATGATCGCGACGCGGACCTTGTCCTCCGCGTAGCGGCCGTTGCCGTTGCCGTTGCCGTTCGTATGACCGTTGTGGCTCAAGTCTCAGTTCCTCAGGATCGGACGGAAGAAGTCTGGGCCTAATCAACCCAGCGGCGTCGCCGCGTTACGCGTGAGCTCCCCGCGGACGTGCCAGATCCGCTGCGCGACGGTGACCACCGAGAGGCCGGCGAGGACGTAGACGGACGGCTCGAGGAGCCCGAGGCCGTGGAGCAGGAGGCCGGCCGACAGGATGACGACGCGGACCGGCCGGTCGGCGATCCCGACCTTGCACTCGACGCCCAGCGCCTCGGCGCGGGCGCGCGTGTAGGAGACCATCAGCGACGCGAGCACGGCGATGACGACCGCGGCGACGCCGAGGTCCAGCCCGTCCGTCGCAAAGCGGTAGCCGACCGCGGCGAGCACGACGCCCTCCTCGACGCGGTCGAGCGTCGAGTCCAGGAAGGCGCCGAACGGCGTGCCCTTGCCCGAGGTCCGCGCGTAGCGGCCGTCGAGCGTGTCGCAGACCGAGCCGATCACGAACGCCAGCCCGCCGAGGAAGTAGAGCTCGTTCCAGACGAGCGCCGCCGCCACGACGCAGAGCGCGAAGCCGGTGAGCGAGATCGCGTTGGGGGTCAGGCGCGACTCGATGAGCCGGTTGGTGACGAGCACCTGGTACTCGCGGGCGCTGACGCGCTGGCGGGTCACGCGGCCGTGCCCTGCGGCTGCGTCCGGAACGCCCACGCGTTCGGCGCGGCGCGGACGAGCATGACGGCGAGGGTCGCGGCCGCGAGCGCCACCACGGCCCCGAGCGCCGCGTCGATCCACCAGTGATTGGCGGTGACGACGACGACGAAGGAGACGACCGCCGGGTAGCCGAGCCACAGGGTCGCCGCCCAGCGGCGGCGCACGATCTGGGCCATCGGGATGGCGAGCATGAGCGCGAAGCACACGTGCATGGACGGGACCGCGGCGAACGGGTTGACCAGCAGCTCGGAGACCCCCGACTGGGCGGCGGTGCCGGTCAGCCCGGCGACCGGGTCGGTGAACCCCCACTCGGGCATCAGCCGCGGCGGCGCGGTCGGGTAGGCGACGTAGAGGATCAGCGCCATCCCCATCGCCGCCATGAACATGTTGCGCACGAAGTAGAAGGCGGCGTTGCGCCACAGGTAGATCCACGCGAGCGTCAGCACGGTGATCGTGAAGTGCGAGTTGACGTACATCCAGCTCGCCGCGTCGATCACCCACGCGCTGCCGCTCGCCCACGCGTGGGCGGCCGGCTCGAAGAACAGGTTCATCTCCTGCTCGAGCGAGATGATCTCGCGCGCGTTGGCGTAGGCCTCGGCGGCGCGGCCGTCGACCACCCCGCGGACGATCCGGTAGAGGTAGTACGCCCCGCAGAAGAGGACGATCTGGCGGCCGAGGTCGCGCCATCCCCCGGGCAGGAACCGCGCGGCGAAGTCCTCGGCCCGGAGTCGCATCGCGCCCATGCTAACGGCGGGGGCACGCCGCCCCGCGGCCGAGCGCCCGGCCCGCCGAGAAGCGCGCCCGCACCTCGACGGGACCCGGCCGCCGCAGCTCGACGGCGGTCCACTCCCCCGCCCGGCGCACGCAGGCCGCGCCGCGCGTGACGGTCCAGTAGCGGGTCCAGCGCTCGCGCACGACCGCCGTGCCGGCCGCGGTCGCGCGGAGGGCGAACCCGCTCGCACCGTGCGCGGTCATCCGCGCCGGGCCCGCGACGGGCGGCGCCGCGCCGCGGACCCGCCAGATCCGCCAGCCCGGGCCGTCGTGGACCAGCCGCAGGTACGGGGCGCCCCGCTCGAGCACGCGCCGCTCCGCGCGCGCCGAGTAGTCGAGCGGCGCTCGCGGCAGCGCGACCCAGCCGATGGCGCGGTCTCGCAGCCAGCCCTCATAGCGCGCGGGGGTGAGCGGCTCGCCGTCGTAGAAGAGCGGGTTGACCTTGAGGTCGAGCTGGCGCGCCCAGCCGCGGGCGAGCGGGAGCGACGGCGCCAGGTGCGCGGCCTCCCAGTGGTTGAGGGTGAGCGGCACCTCGACGCGCTCCCCGGGCGCCACGCGCCTCGCCAGAAAGCGCTCGGCCTCGGCGTGGAAGGCGCGCGCGACGGCCGGGTCGCGGCGCGACTCGGCCACCGCGCGGACCGCGGGCAGCCACGCCAGGTAGACCAGCGCGAGCCCCACCACGGCGATCGCGCCGCGCGGCGCGCCGGGGCGCGGCGCGAGCGCGAGCAGCGGCGGGCCGAGCACCACCCCCAGCCGCAGCGCGTTCTGCCCGAAGGTCGTCGGGACGAGAAAGGCGCCGGCGAGCAGAGCGCAGCTCAGCACCGCGCCCGCGACGAGCGCGCGGCGGCGGGGATCGAGCAGCGCCGCGCCGGCCGCCGAGACGGCGAGCATGGGCCAGAACGCGGTCGCGACGAAGCGGTCGGGTCCGCCCTCGGGGAACAGGCCGGCGAGCAGCGCGCCGCCCGCGAGCACCGGCCCGGCGAGAACCGCCGCGGGCGCCAGCTCGCGGCGCCCGCCGCCGAGCGCGCGCGCCGCCGCGGCGAGCGCCAGGAAGACGCCGGCCACCGGGCTTGCGAGCGCGCTCGCGAGCGCGAGCGCCGCGGCGGCCGGGCGGCTGCGTCCCAGGACCGCCCAGGCCGCCACCGCGAGCGCCATCCCGAGCGTGAACGGCATCCGCCCGATCACCACGTTGGAGAGCACGCCGCCCGCGAACAGCCAGGTCGCCCAGGCGGCCGCCCGCGACGAGGGCGCCGCCGCGCGCGCGAGCGGGGCGAACAGCGCGGTCGCCGCCACCGCCGCCAGCACGCCGACCGTCCGCGGCCCGAGCAGCGCCGCGAGCGGGGAGAACAGCAGCGAGTAGCCGGCGACGTGGTGGCCGCTGTACCACTGCGCGTTGAAGACGGTGGCGCCCTCGCGCTCCCACAGGGCGGTCCGGTAGGCGTGCCCCGCCATGTCGGCGGTCGCCGGCGCCGCCGCGAGATAGGCGAGGCCGAGCAGCGCCACGGCGACGGCGGGCGCGAGCGGGTGCCCGGCCGCGCGCCGCCGCACGGGCGCTGCCCTCGAAGCGGCTAGCGCTTCGAGGAGAAGTCCGCGGTGAAGACCTGCGCCTTCTGCTTGCCCATGCGGCCCTTGCGGCGGGCGACGCCGATCTTGCGGAAGCGCGGCGACAGGATCACCGCGCGGTGGGAGGGCGAGCTCAGCCACATGGCGACCACGCGCCGCGCCACGCCGTGGCGCCACGACCGCGGGATGTAGGCGATGTTCTCGCCGATGCGGTTGGCGCGGGCATAGCGCCGCACGCGCCTGTCCATCGGCGTCCCGTTGGAGGACGTGTGGGCGAAGAAGTCGCGCCGGATCATGTCGCGGCTGTGGTAGTCGGCGGAGCGCGAGAGGCGGCGGCTCTTGGTCACGCCGGGCAGGCCGTTGGCGCGGCGGATCTGGTTGATGATCCGGACGACCTGGCGTTCGGTCCGGTCCACACGGGCCTTGGATCGCTTGGCGTCGGCGACGTTCGAGTACACGAGCGCCCCGGCGACGAGCGCCAGCAGAGCGAGCACGGGCAAGATGAACTTCGGCCGAGGCAGTCGAGCTTCTGCTCGGTCGTACATGAAACCTCCGGAGTGGCGGGAGAAGAAACGGTTCCGTCGGGTCCGGCGAGTTGGCCACCATATACACGTGCCCGGCCGGATGTCCTTCCCGCGGTCCCAAATAGCGGGTTTTCTGACCGTGCGAAGCCCGCAACGAGCCAACTTCGGGGCTCGCATATCGTTACTTCGCAATGCCGCTGCTGTGCCTCGGCGAGGCCCTCGTCGACCTCGTCTGCGAGCGCCCTGTCGGATCCCTGACCGAGGCGGATGGGTTCGTCCCCCACTTCGGCGGGGCGACCGCCAACGTAGCGGTCAACGCGGCGCGCCACGGGGCCTCCGTCTCACTGTACGGCGGCGCCGGCGACGACGCGTGGGGGCGCTGGCTGCGGGCCGGCCTCGAGCGCGAGGGCGTCGGCACGGAGCACTTCCGGCTCCGGTCCGGCGGGCGCACGCCGCTGGCGTTCGTGACCGTCGACGCGGGGGGCGAGCCCGCCTATGAGTTCTACGGCGACCCGTTCGGCGCGGCGCTTGCGGAGTCGGCGGCGGACCTCGAGGACGCCGTGACGGAGGCCGACGGCCTGCTCTTCGCCTCCAACACGCTGGTCGGCCCGGCCGAGCGCGCCGCGACGCTGGCCGCCCGCGAGCGGGCGCTCGAGCTCGGCCGCGCGGTCTGGTTCGACCCCAACCTGCGCCTCGAGCGCTGGGGCTCGCCCGAGGAGGCGGTCGGCCTCGCCCGCGACTGCGTGCCGGGCTGCCGGGTGGTCAAGGCCAACCGCGCCGAGGCCGAGCTCCTCACGGGCGAGCCGGACCCGGAGCGCGCCGCCCAGGCGCTCGCCGCGGCGGGCGCGGAGCTCGCGGTCGTCACCCTCGGCGCCGAGGGCGCGGTGGTGCGCGGCACCGTGTCCGCCGACGTCCCGGGCGTCCCCGCGCGGCCCGTCTCGACCGTCGGCGCGGGCGACGCGTTCCTCGGCGTCCTCGTCGCCCGCCTCGACGCCGACGGCGCGCCGGGGGCGGCCGCCGCGGCGGCCGAGGCGGCCGCGCGCGTCACGGAGCGCTGGGGCGCCATCGCGTGAGCGCAGCCGGTCCTGTCCGCGGGCGGGCGACCGTCCCGCGGGCGGCCTGGGTGGGGCCCTCGCGCGCCCGGGTCCGCGCGGTCCGCGACCGGCTGCGCGCCTACTACGGGCCGCCCGTCGCCCCGCCGCACGGCCGCCCGCTCGACGAGCTGATCCTCACCGTCCTCTCGCAGTCGACGAGCGACCGCAACCGCGACGTCGCCTACCTGCGGCTGCGCGCCGCGCTGCCGGCGTGGGAGGCGGTCCGCGACGCGCCGCGCGCGGAGGTCGAGGTGGCGATCCAGCCCGGCGGCCTGCACCGCCAGAAGTCCGCCCGGATCCAGGAGATCCTCCGCACGATCGGCGAGCCGCTCTCGCTCGACGGCCTCGGGGCGCTCGCGGTCGCCGAGGGCCGCGCCGCGCTCACCGCCCTGCCGGGCGTCGGGCGCAAGACCGCCGCCTGCGTGCTGCTGTTCGCCTACGGCAAGCCCGACGTGCCGGTCGACACGCACGTCTCGCGCGTCGCCACCCGGCTCGGCTGGCTGCGCCCGGGCGCCGGCTTCGAGGAGCTCCACGACGACTTCCTCGTCCTCACACCTCGGGGCCAGTGGCACGAGCTCCACATCAACCTCCTGCGCCACGGACGGCGGGTCTGCCACTCCCGCGTCCCCGAGTGCCCCGCCTGCCCGCTGCGGCGGACGTGCGCCTTCGGGCAGCGCTCGGATGCTGGCGCGTCGGCGCTCGCAAAAAACTAAGCGCATGGGCCGTTAACTCGATTGAACCGTGCCCACTGGCGGGGGCCGGGGATCTCCATCCATCTTTCATCCTTCCGGAGGCCTCGTGCTGCTCGCAAAGTCCGTCACGGCCCGCGCCGCGTTGCTGTTCTTCGTGTCCCTCTGCCTGGTGGCGCCCGGCGGGGCGCATGCCGCGCCGGGCGATCTCGATCCCGGCTTCGGCGACGGCGGAGCGAAGTGGTTGCACCCCGACGGCTATGAGCGGGCTTCAGGCTCGGGCGCGGTCACCGCCGTCCGGCAGTCCGACGGGAAGACGCTCTTCGTCGGCACGTCGCGCGGCACCGACCTCAGCACCGAGGACAAGCGCGTCACGTTCATGCGGCTCACCGGCGACGGTCAGGTCGACACCTCTTACGGAGACGGAGGTGTGCTGCGCCTCCCGGCGGCCTACGGCCGGGACCTCGAGGACGCCGTCGGACTCCCCGACGGCGATGTCGTGCTGCTCACGGGCCAGGTTGGCACGGACTGGACCAGGTACGGGCTCGCGCGCATCAACCCGGACGGCACCCCCGACGCGTCATTCGGCGGCGGCGACGGTCTCATCCTCACGGGCTATGACGCCTTCAGCGCCCCGAAGCGGACGCACTCGAGCGCGTCGGGCCGGGTCCTCTCGCTGCAGGGCGCCGATCGCCTGGTCGTCGCTGCTTCGCTCGTCTCCTACAACGATCAGTACAACTCCTCGTCGTTCCTGCACGAGACGGGGATCGCCCGCTACGACCTGGCCGGCGATCTCGACCTGGCGTTCGGCACGAACGGCGCGACGATCCTGGCCCCGGCGGAGGGCCACCAGGCATTCGGCAACATCAGGGGCCTGGCCGCCGAGCCCGCCGGCGGCAAGCTCCTGGTCGTCGAGGAGTTCCTCGTCGGCACCAGCGAGCGCGTCGGCCTCCACCGCCTCGACGAGGACGGGACGCCCGACGCCACGTTCGGCACGGGCGGCGTCGTGATCCCCCGCATGCGGCCGGATGTCGCCGACACCGACACGGTCGACGTGTCCGAGCGCGGCGAAGCCGTCCTGGCGCTGCCGGGCGGGGACATCGCGGTCGCCGGCGGCGCCGTCGTGGCCGAGCAGCACAAGCCGACGAAGCAGGCCGGCGCCATCGTGCGCCTCGACGCCCAGGGGGACCCGGTCGCGGGCTTCGGGTCCGGAGGCGTGGTCCTCGCGGGGGACGCGGAGGGCTGGCGCAGCTTCACCGCCCTCGCGCTGGTCGGCGGGGCGATCTACGCCGCCGGCCCGACCCAGGGCTTCGACGAGTCGGGGCAGCCGGCGGGCTGGCAGTCGACCCGGGTCTGGCTCGCCCGTGCGGGTGACGCCGGCCTCGATGCCTCGTTCGGTAGCGACGGGCTCGCCCTCGGCGCAGGCCTGCATGAGGTGCATGACCTCCTCGACGCAGGCAACGGGTTCATCCTGATGGCCTCGCAGCGCAACAACGGCGACGCCGAGTGGGCGGCCGCGCGCCATGACATCCAGGACTCCCGCCAGCCCGTCAACGCCGAGCGTCCCCGCGTCGAGGGCCCGCATGGCGACCTGACCGTCGGCGCCGGGGAGACCGCAACCGCGCACGACGGCGCGTGGCACTACGGCGCCGAGCTGACGCGCCGGTGGCAGCGATGCCCGGAGGCGCGTCAGAGCGAGGCGCCGGCCACGGACGGCAACTGCGCGGACATCCCGTCCGCCACCGGCCTCACCTACGTGGTCCAGGACGCCGACAAGGGCAAGCACCTCCGTGTCGTGGTCACCAACACCAGTGGCCAGTACACGGCCACTGCGGCTTCGCACACCGCTGACGTCCCCGATCCCGCCACGCCGCCCGCCTTCACGAGCGGCCCGGACGTGACGCCGGCCGGGATGGTCCCGGCAGGCACGACGGTCCGCGCGAAGTGGGCCGCCTCGGGGACGCAGCCGCTTACTGCCGAGGTCCGCTGGTTCCGGTGCCCCACGGCGACGGACGGCCCGTGTGCCCCTGTGCCGTCCGACGACACGGCCGACGACGCCTACGAGACGTCGAGCGGCGACGTCGGCTCCTACATGCGCGCCATCGTCGCGCTCAAGGGCAAGGGCGGGTACGTCTCGAAGGAGACGGCGAACGCCACCGGCGTGTCGGCCGATACGGGGCAGCAGGCGCCCAAGGCGACGTCCGCCCCCACCATCGCGCCCGGCGGCTCGGTGACGGAGGGCACGACGCTCGAGCGCACCTCCGACGGCCAGTGGGATCAGGGCGACCTCCTCTACGGCCACCGCTGGGAGCGGTGTGACGGCGACCGCTGCAGCGCCATCCCCGGGGCAGCGTCGGCGAGTTACGCGACCACGGCCGCCGACGCCGGCAGGAGCGTCCGCCTCGTGGTGGAGGCCCGGCACGGCGACGGCCCGGTCGGCACCGCCGCGTCCGCCGCGACCGCGGTGACCGCCAAGCCGGCCGCGAAGCCCGACCCCAAGCCCGATCCCAAGCCGGACCCCAAGCCGGAGGCCAGGCCGGAGGCCAGGCCCGCGAACCCGTTCGGCCTGACCGGGACCGTCGTCTACCAGGACACGACGGGCACCAAGGCGATGCCGGACGTGCGCGGGCTCCAGGTCGACGCGGCCAAGGAGCGCATCGAGCAGGCCGGGATCCACGCCAGCATCGACGTGCTGGAGACGACCCGCAAGAAGCCGCTGAAGCTGGCCGGCAAGGCGCAGCTCGACATCGGCGACGTCAGCGGCCAGTCGATCTCAGGCGGCACCCAGGTGACCTCGGGGATCGGCACCCCCAAGGCGATCCGCCTCGTCACGGAGGCCGGGCCGAAGGCGACGAAGGCCACCGGCGGTCCGTTCGGCCCGGTCTGCACCGGCAAGGCGGCGCGCGACGACCTCAAGGGCCTCGGCCTCGGTGAGGTCCTCGACCTGCTCAAGGCCAAGAGGTGCACACGGGTCGAGGTCGACTACAAGGTGTCGGGGAGCGCCAAGGACGTGGAGGTGCGCAAGGCGGTCAAGGACGGCAAGGAGCTCGAGCTCCAGGTCGTCGTCCCGGCCAACCCGGCGCGTCTCGACCTGACGGCGATCTTCCGTCAGGGGGCGTTCAACGGCCGCCCGAGCTTCGGTCAGGAGGACTGGGCGCTGACGGCGGACGCCATGAACGTCATGGGGATCCAGGTCGTCAACCGCGCGGGCAAGACGGTCGACGGGGCCGACATCTTCGTCGACGCCTCGAAGGTCGGCGCCGATGATCTCGACGGCTCGGCGCGCGGCGGCGTGTACGTCACCGGCTTCAAGCCGACGAAGGCCGGGATCGCCAACGTCCTGGTCTCGCAGCGCGACAGCGCAGGCAACCGGATCTTCGGGTTCGCCCGCTTTTCGGTGGTCGACCGCAGGGCCCCGTTCACCTCGATCGACGGCCGGCGCTACACGCAGAAGGGGGCGCTCGCGGCCGGCGGCGCGCGCGCGTCGGGGATCAGGGAGGTCTTCGCGGCGCTCGGCCAGCTGGCCCAGAGCCTCGGTGCGGGTGTGTCGAAGCTGTTCAGCGGGGTCGTCTCCGAGCAGACCATCTCGACCGCCGCCAAGCAGAACGTCGGCCTGGCGCAGCTCTCGCTCGGCAACATCCTCA
>JAUJME010000421.1 GCA_030447005.1 Solirubrobacteraceae bacterium
CCGGCCCACGGCTTGTTGGGCGCGCTCCACGCCGGGTTGACCTGCTTGTTCTGGATCGCGTACCGACCGGCGGGGGTGTCGTAGCCCGCGGCGCCGACCGCGACGCCGTAGGACTTCGAGAACTTCAGGCGCTTGAAGAGGCGCAGCCGGAAGTTCGAGCGGTCGATGGTGATGATGGTCGGGTAGCGCGAGGGCAGCTCGTCGGCCGTGAGCTTCGGCTTGGTCGCCACCCGGCCCGGCTTGAGGATCCGCGGCGCGGCCGGGTCGACCACCGTGCGCTCGATCCCCGCGCGCAGCGCGCGCTCGTCGAGGTCGCGGCCCTGCCGCGACTTGCGCCGGTGGATCTTGCGCAGGGTGATCCGCACCGTCGCGTCGCGCGGCGCGACATGGGCCGCCTTGCCGACGCGGATGGCGAAGTCGCGGATCGGGGCGCGGCGGAAGTTGACGAACGGCGCGACGTTCGTCGTCGTCCCCGCCGGCGGCGGGCTCCGGCGGCCGGTGTTGAAGGCGCGCCGCGCCGACTTGGAGGCGTCGAAGACCAGCTTCATCTGCTTGGGCGTGAGGACGTAGCGCTTGCCGGCCACCGCGACGATCACGCGCTTGTTGAGCTTCGGCGCGAGCGCGGGGCGCAGCCTGGCGGTCGCCTCGGCGAGGGTGAGGTTGGAGACGTCGATCCCGGCGACGGCGATGCCGGGGGCGATCCGCGGCTCCGACGGCGGGGGCGGCGGCGGGGCGGGCGCCGGGGCCGGCGTGGGGGTCGGCGCCGGCTGCTGGGCGCCCGCGGCAGGGGCGAGGGCGAGGGCGGCGACGAGTGCGAGAGCGGGGATCAGGGGGCGCGGCATGGAGGGCAGGCTACCCGGGAGCACCGGAAAACCCTGCACGGCAGCGTGCGTGCGAGCCTTTCTAGCGATGGCGCTCTCGCGCGACGACGTCCTGGGGCAGCTGCCGCGCGGGCTGTGGGAGAAGCTGCGCGCCGACCCGGTGCGGGCGCCGGAGTACCTGGCGCTCGCCGCCGCCGAGCACCACGCGCCGGCGGCCGGGGCGTGGGTGGCCGAGAAGCGGGCGGCCTACGCGGGCGGCTCGCCCGAGCTCGCGCGGATGGCGAAGCGCCGCCACGCCGCGCTGGCGCGGTTCGGCGGCGCCGCCACCGGCATCGGCGGATTCGCCACCGTGCTGCCCGACCTGGCGGCGCTCGGGTGGATCCAGTCGCGGCTCGTCTTCTTCGTCGCCGCCGCCTACGGCTTCGACCCCCGCGACCCGATGCGCCCGGCCGAGCTGCTCGTCCTGCAGGGGTTCCACCCCGATCCGCCCGCCGCCCGCGCGGCGCTCGATGGCGTCGGGCGGACGCTGGCGGAGGCGTGGGTGAGCAAGCGGACGAGCGGCGAGCAGGCGCTGCTCACCCGGCTGGTCAAGCTGGGCGGCAGGCAGCTCGGCAAGCGGGCGGCGACCCGCCTGATCCCGGGGCTCGCGGTGGTGACCAACGCAGTGGGCAACGAGCGCTCCACGCGGGCGCTGGCCGACCGCGCGATCGCCTTCTACGGCGGCTGACGGTGTTGCGCGACTGTTCCAACTCTCCGCATGCAGCAGGAGTTGTCCGGCGCCCGGTCTAGCGTTCCGCCCCATGCTCGTGCGGGACTTCACCGACGGCTGCGAGATCGACCAGGCACTCCTCGTGCGCGAGCGCGAGGTCCGCTCCAAGCGAGACGGCGGTGAGTTCCTCAAGCTCACCCTCGCCGACCGCACGGGCGGCGTCGCGGCGATGATCTGGGAGGGCGTCGAGTCGCTGTCGGAGATCTGCGCGCAGGGGTGCGTCGTGTGGGTGAGCGGGCGTTTCTCCGTGCACCCGCGCTACGGCGCCCAGCTCAACGTCCGCGCGCTGCGCGCCGCCTGCGACGAGGAGTGCGACATGGCCGCGCTGCTCGACGGCCCGCCGCGCTCGGCCGCGCAGATGGAGGCCGACCTCCGCCAGCTCCTCGCCACGGTCCAGAACCCGCACCTGCGCGCGCTGCTCGACCGGCTGCTCGGCCCGGGCTCCGGGACGTGGTTGCAGTTCCGCGACGCGCCGGCGGCCAAGCGCTACCACCAGGCCTACAAGCACGGGCTGCTCGAGCACGCGCTGTCGGTCGCCCAGGCCGTCTCGGCGATCTCGGCCACCTTCCCCGGGATCGACCGCGACGTCGCGGTCACGGGCGCGCTGCTGCACGACATCGGCAAGCTCGAGGCCTACACGAGCGA
>JAUJME010000422.1 GCA_030447005.1 Solirubrobacteraceae bacterium
GACCTCAAGGTGGTCGAGCCCGACCAGTTCGGCAACGTCATGCAGCACTTCACGGGCTCCAAGGCCCACAACGTGCAGCTGCGCGAGATGGTCGTCCGCCGCGGGCTGCACGTCTCCGAGTACGGGATCCTCGACGACGAGACCGGCGAGACCACGCGCTGCGCGACCGAGGAGGAGGTCTACGAGCGCCTCGGCCTCGCCTGGATCCCGCCCGAGCTGCGCGAGGGCCGCGGCGAGCTCGAGGCCGCGGCGAACGGCGGGCTGCCCGAGCTCGTCACGGTGGGCGACATCCGCGGCGACCTGCACTGCCACACGGTCGCCTCCGACGGCCGCGCGACGATCGAGCAGATGGCCACCGCCGCGCGCGACCGCGGCTATGAGTACCTGGCGATCACCGACCACTCCGCGACCCACGGCTTCGGCAACCACGTCGAGCCGACCGAGCTCGAGCGCCAGATCGAGCGCGTCCGCGAGGTCAACGCCGGGATCGAGGGCATCGAGCTGCTGATCGGGACGGAGACCAACATCCTCCCGGACGGGACGGTCGACTACGACGAGGACCTGCTCGCCCGGCTCGACTGGACGATCGGCTCCGTCCACACGTCGTTCGGGATGCGCGAGCGCGAGATGACCGACCGGATGGTCGCCGCGATCGAGCATCCCTACGTCGACGCGATCGGCCACCCGACCGGCCGCAAGATCGAGACACGCGGCCCCTACGCGATCGACATGGAGCGGGTGATCGAGGCGGCCGCGCGCACTCAGACGATGCTCGAGATCAACGCCGCGCCCGACCGCCGCGACCTCAACGAGATCCACGCGCGCGCGGCAGCCGAGGCGGGCGTGCTCATCCTGATCGACTCCGACGCCCACTCGCCGCGCAACTTCGAGCTCATGCGCTACGGCGTCGCGACCGCCCGCCGCGCCTGGCTGACGCCGGCGCACGTGGCGAACACGCGGTCGTGGCCGGAGTTCGCGCCGCTGCGCAAGCGGGCGCGGGCGAAGGCGTAGGCGCGAACGTCGAGGGACCCACCGTGGGAGGGGGGTGCAGCGACGTTCGCGGCGACGGTGAGGGTCAGAGCAGCCGCGGCAGCAGCTCCTCGCGCACGAGCGCGTCGACCGCCTCGCGCCGCCAGGGCGCGAGCGCCCGCGCCGCGCGCTCGGCGTAGCCGGGCGCCGGGGCGTCGAGCGCGAGGCGGATGGCCGGCGCGAGGTCGCCGGTGACCAGGCGGGGGTCGAGGGCGCGGGCGAGCGGCAGGGCGGCGTAGGGGCCGGGGGACGGGGTGGTGACGAGGGCGCAGCCGTCGGCGAGCGCCTCGAGCTGGGCGATGCCGTAGTCCTCGCGGCGCGGGGCGGTGACGAAGACCCGCGCGCGGCGCAGCAGCGCGCGGTACTCCTCGCGCGGCAGCGCGCCGAGGTACCGGACGCCCGGCTCGGTGGCGGTGCCCGCGAGCCCCGCGACCAGGAGCTCCTCGCCCTCGCGCCGCGCGGCGCGCCACGCCGTCCGCACGCGGTCGAGCCCCTTCTTGGACGGGTTCGCGCCGTAGGTGACGGCGGCGACGTCGCGCTCGGGCGCTCGCGCCCCGTCCCCCGACGGCTCGACCGGCACGGGCACCACCAGCGCCGGCGTGCTGCGGGCCGCCGCCGGCGCCTCGGCAAGCCCGCCCTCCGACCACGGCAGCAGCAGCGGCGCGCGGCGCCGCCGCGCGCGCTCGACCGGCCGCTGCCAGATCCCGTGGCGGCCCGGGCGGTTGCCGGCCGCCGGGGCGTCGAAGCGGATGGCGCCCGGGCGCGGCGCCAGCAGCGCCGCGGTGGTCGAGGAGTAGATCACCGCGCGCGGGTCGTGCTCGGCGATCCCCGCCGCCGCGGCCCGCCGCGCGCTCAGCGCCCACGCCAGCTCGATCGCCGCGAACGTCCGCCACTCCCGGACCCTCGCGGCGCGCACCTCGGCGACCGTCGCGCCCGCGCGGCGCAGGGAGCCGGCGAGCTCGGCGTCGGCCTCGCGCAGGCCCGTCGTCCCGCCGAGGGAGACCAGGAGGACGTCGGCGCGGGGCATCGGCGTGCCATTGTGCTGCGCCGCGCGGATGACCGGCACCCTGATCAACATCGCCACCGTCGTCGCCGGGACCGGCATCGGCATCACCGCCGGCGGCCGACTGAGCGAGTCCGCGCAGCAGCGGGTGCTCGCCGGGCTCGGGATGATCACCCTGGTCATCGGCGTCGACCTCGCG
>JAUJME010000058.1 GCA_030447005.1 Solirubrobacteraceae bacterium
GTCTGGCTGGGCAAGGACGTCGCGGGGCGGGCGATCGGCTGCGACCTGGCCAAGATGCCGCACCTGCTGGTGGCCGGCACCACCGGCGCCGGCAAGTCCGGCTGCGTCAACGCGATGCTCTCGAGCATCCTCCTGCGCGCCACGCCGCACGAGGTGCGGCTCGTGCTGGTGGACCCCAAGCAGGTCGAGCTCAACCACTACGAGTCGATCCCGCACCTGCTCACGCCGGTGATCACCAACCCCAAGAAGGCCGCCACCGCGCTCCAGAACCTCGTCCGCGAGATGGAGCAGCGTTACACGTACATGTCAGTCGCTCGTACGCGGTCACTGCCGGAAATGAATCGTGTCCGAATCGCGCGATCGCAGCCGGCGCTCCCCTACGTCCTCTGCGTGATCGACGAGCTCGCCGACCTGATGATGGTGGCGCCCGCCGACGTCGAGGACTCGATCATCCGGCTGGCCCAGAAGGCGCGCGCGGTGGGCATCCACCTCGTCCTCGCCACCCAGTCCCCGCGCGTCGACGTGATCACCGGGATGATCAAGGCCAACGTCCCGTCGCGGATCGCCTTCGCCGTCTCGAGCCAGACGGACTCGCGCGTGATCCTCGACCAGAACGGCGCCGAGACTCTCCTCGGCATGGGCGACATGCTCTTCGCGCCGGTGGGCTCCTCGCGCCTGCAGCGGATCCAGGGCGCCTACATCGAGGAGTCCGAGATCGCCGAGCTCACGGAGGGCTGGCGGCGCCAGGGCGAGCCGGAGTTCCGCGAGGAGCTCCTCGAGGAGGTCGAGGAGGAGGCGGCGGCCGGCGGGGGGGAGGACCCCGACTTCGACCCGGACGAGGATCCGCTGCTCGAGGACGCCATCCGCCTCGTCGCCGAGATGCAGACGGCCTCGACCTCGATGCTCCAGCGCCGGCTGCGCCTGGGCTACACGCGCGCGGGCCGGCTGATCGACATGCTCGAGCGCCGCGGGGTCATCTCGGGCTACGAGGGCTCCAAGCCGCGAGCCGTCCTGATCACGGAGGCCGACGTCCCGCGGATGCTGGCGGCGCTCGGCGAGCCGGCCGGCGAGGCCGGGCCCGAGCCCGTCGAGGAGCCCCTGCCCGAGTAGCCTGCGCTGCTCATGCCGGAGATCGGGGCCACCCTGCACGACGCGCGCCTGCGTCGAAAGGCCGACATCACCGAGGTCGAGGCGGAGACGAAGATCCGCGCGAAGTACCTCCGCGCGCTCGAGGAGGAGGAGTGGGACCTCCTGCCCGGCCCCACCTACGTCAAGACGTTCCTGCGCACCTACGGCGAGTACCTCGACCTCGACGCCAAGCTCCTCGTCGAGGAGTACAAGCAGCGCTTCGAGCGGCCCACGGCACAGGAGCTCACGCCCTTCTCGACCAACCTCGGCTCGCGGCGCGAGCGCCGGCGGGCGCGCGGGCCGGTGATCTCCCCGGGCGTGGTCGTGGGGATCTGCGTCCTCGCGCTGATCGCGCTGCTGGCCGCGATCGGGACCCTGTGGGGGGATCCGGCGGGCGACGACATGCCGGCCGCCCAGACCTCCCCGGCGCCCGGCGCCACGCCGGCCCCGGGCGAGGACGGGGAACGGCGCTCGACGACGCGCCGGCGGCCGCGGGCGGCGCGGACGGTGCGCTTGCAGATCGTGGCGACCGGGCCGGTGTCGATCTGCCTCCTCTCCCGGACGGGGCGCCAGCTCATCGACAACGTGATCCTCCAGGCCGGCCAGCGCTCGGCGCGCTTCCGCGGCCGGCGCTTCCGCGTCGCCTTCGGCAACGGCAACGCCCGGATCCGCTACGGCAACCGCTCCTTCGACGTCCCCGAGGCGAGCATCCCCCTCGGCTTCGACATCCGCCCGGGCCGCGCGCCGCGGCGGCTGCCCGACGCCCAGCGCCCCGTCTGCGGATGAGCGCCCGCGCGGGCATCGTCATCACGGGGACCGAGGTCCTCTCGGGGATCATCGCCGACCGCAACGGGCCGTGGCTGTCGGAGCGCCTGCGCGAGCGCGGCGTCGAGCTCTCGCACACCGTGGTGGTCGGCGACCGGCCGGCCGACGTCCGCGCCGCCCTGGACTTCCTCGCGGGCACGGGCGCCGACCTGGCCATCACGAGCGGCGGCCTGGGGCCGACCGCCGACGACCTGACCGCCGAGGTGGTGGGCGAGTTCGCCGGCCGGGCGATGGTGCTCGACGAGGCGCTCGAGGGCCGGATCGCGAAGATCCTCGAGCGGCTGACCGCCCGCTGGCCGGCCCTCGACCAGTCCGCGCTGCGGGCCGGCAACCGCAAGCAGGCGGTCATCCCGGAGGGCTCCACGGTGCTCGAGCCGGTCGGCACGGCGCCTGGGCTCGTCGTCCCGCCCGCCGACGGCCGCTCCGGCCCGACCGTCCTCGTGCTGCCCGGGCCGCCGCGCGAGCTCCAGCCCATGTGGGCGACGGCGCTCGAGACGGAGGCGGTCCGGCAGGCGCTGGCGGGCGCGGGGAGCTACGAGCAGCGGATCATGCGGCTGTTCGGGATCCCGGAGTCCGAGATCGCCGAGACGCTGCGCGTCCTCGAGGGCTCAGGCGTCGCGCTCGGCGAGCTCGAGGTGACGACCTGCCTGCGCAGGGGCGAGATCGAGATCGCCACCGTCTTCGAGCCGGCGGCGGCCGTGACCTACGAGGCGTTCGAGGCCGGGATCCGCGAGCGCCACGGCTCGACGCTCTTCTCCACGGACGGCACGACGATCGACGACCAGGTCACCGCCCTGCTGGCCGGCCCGCCGGCCCGGACGATCGCGGTGGCGGAGTCGTGCACGGGAGGGCTGATGGCCGCCCGGCTGACCGCCCGCGGCGGCTCCTCGGCGTGGGCGCTGGGCGGCGTGACGGCCTACGCCAACGAGGCGAAGGGGCGGCTGGCCGGCGTGCCGGCGGAGCTGATCGCCGAGCACGGCGCGGTCTCGACCGAGGTGGCCGGCGCCCTGGCCGACGGCGCGATCGCCGCCTTCGGCTCTCAGATCGGGATCGGGATCACCGGCATCGCCGGCCCGGACGGCGGGACGGAGGAGAAGCCGGTCGGGACCGTCTGCCTGAGTGTCGCGCAGGACGGCGGGCCGCGAATCGACCGCGCGGTTCATCTGCCGGGGAACCGCGAGGACGTCCGCGAGCGCAGCACCACGGTCGCGATGCACCTGCTGCGGCGGCTCCTGCGCGGCGAGGCGTAGGGCGCTGCGGCTCTTCGTCGCCCTCGCGCTCCCCGAGTCCGCCCGGGCCGCGCTGTGGGCGTGGTCGGCGGGGCTCGGACCGGGCTGGCGGCGGGTGCCGGAGGCCAACCTCCACGTGACGCTCGCCTTCCTGGGGGAGCGCCCGGAGGGCGACGTCGCGACGATCGCCGCGGTCCTCGACGGCCTGGCCGGCTCGGGCGCCCCGGCCCTGCGGTGCGACGAGGCGATCGCCCTGCCGCCGCGCCGCCCGCGGGTGGCCGCCGTGCGGCTCGAGGAGGCGGGCGGCGGCGGGGTCCTCGCGGTGCTCCAGTCCCGGGTCGCCGCGGGGCTCGCCGCGGCGGGCGTCCATGAGCCCGAGCGGCGCGCCTTCCTCGCCCACGTCACCGCCGGCCGGGCGCGCGAGCGCCGTCCGGGCGCGCTGCCGGAGGCCCCGGCGTGCGCGTTCACCGCGCTCCAGGTGGTGCTCTACCGGTCGCAGACGGGCGGCGGCGGGGCGCGGTACGCAGAACTGGCGAGCGCCCGGCTCGACGACGGTACGCTCGCGCCATGACCCGACCCCTCTGGCGGCGCGCGGTCCTCGCGGCCGTGCTCGCTTCCGGCCTCGCGCCCGCCGCCGCCGACGCCGCGCCGCGCTTCCGCGCCTGCCCGGACCAGGGCCGGGGGGCCACCTGCGCCCGGGTCCCCGTCCCGCTCGACCGCTCGGGGGCGCTGCCCGGCGAGGTGCGGCTGCGGACGGTGCGCTTCCGCGCCAGCCGGCCGCAGGGCGAGCGCCGCGCGGTCGTCTACCTGTCCGGCGGCCCCGGCGGCGCGGGGCTCTTCGAGGCGCGCCTCGGCCTGCGCGACGTGGCGTCGCTGGGCTCGCGCTACGACCTCGTCTCCTTCGACCAGCGCGGCACGGGGGCGTCCGGGCTGCTCCGCTGTTCGGAGTTCGAACGCGACCGCCGGCTGCGCTCGACCGCGGCGGCCGAGCGCTGCGCCCAGCAGATCGGCCCCAAGCGCCGGCTCTACACCACGAAGACCTCGGTCGAGGACCTCGAGGCGGTCCGCGCGGCGGTCGGCGCGGAGAAGGTCCTCCTCTACGGCGTCTCCTACGGGACGAAGCTCGCACTGGCCTACGCCAAGGCGTACCCGGCCCGGGTCGAGCGGATGATCCTCGACTCGGTCGCCGACGCCGACGACGCCGACGCCTTCGGGCTCGAGCCGTTCCAGGCGGTCGTGGCGAGTCTGCGCGCACTCTGCCCCGCCCGGTGCCGGGGCGTGAGCCCCGATCCGGCCGCCGACCTGGCCGCGCTCGTGCCGCGGCTGCGGCAGGCGCCGCTGCGCGGGCCGGTCTGGCGGGCCGACGGCCGCCGCCGCGAGGGAACGGTGACCGTGCTCGGGATCGTCGACCTCCTCTTCGACGCCGACTACGCGCCGATCCTCCGCGCCGCGGTGCCCTCGGCGGTCGCGGCGGCCGCCCGCGGCGACGCCACGCCGATGCTGCGCCTCATCGAGATCGCGCGGCCGCTGTCGGACTACGGGACGCCCGAGACCTTCTCGGCGGCGCGCTACGCGACCGTCTGCGAGGAGACGCCGCTGCCCTGGCGGCGCGGCGCGCCGTTCGAGGAGCGGCTGCCCTCCGCCCAGCGGGCGGCCGAGGAGCGCGGGGCCGCCGCCTTCTACCCCTTCGACTTCGAGCTCGCGGTCAAGGACGAGATCGACCTCTGCCTGCGCTGGCCGGAGTCCCCTGAGCCGCCGACCCTCGCCGGCGGCCCGTATCCCGACGTGCCCGTCCTCGTCCTCCAGGGCGGTGCCGACCTGCGTACGCCGCCGGCGACCTCGGCGCGCGTCGCGAGCCGCTTCCCGCGCGCGAGCCGGATCGAGGTGGCCGGCGTCGGTCACGCGGTCCTCGCCTCGGACCCGTCGCGTTGCGCACGGCGCCGGCTGGCGACGTGGCTGCGGCGCGGCACCGTGACGCGGGGCTGCCGGGCGGTGCCGACCGGCGCGCCGGAGACCGGCGTCCCGGCGCGCTCGCTCGCCGAGCTGCCGCCCGCGGCCCGCTACCGCGGCCCGGAGCGGATCGGGCGCACGATCACGGCGATCGACCGCACGCTCGACGACGTCGTGTTCGCCGCCACCGCCGCCTACGAGAACGGGGGCGCCGGCCTGCGCGGCGGGACGTTCGCGCTGGGCGAGGACGGCGTCCTCCTGCAGCGGGTCAGCTGGGTGCCGGGCGTGCGGCTGAGCGGCGGGCCGGTGCGCGGCGGGCTGCGGCTGCGGGTCACGGGCGGATCGGCGGCGCGCGGGGCGGTCACGCTGTCGCGCGCCGGGGTGCTGCGCGGGCGCCTGGGCGGGCGCCGGGTGAGGGTGCGGCTGCGGTCCGGGCCGCCGACCGCGGTGGCGGCCGTGGCGGGCGCCGCGGCGGCGTCCGAGCGTCTTGGCACGGTTCCGCGCGTCTTCCGTCACAGGCGCGCGTTGCCCCGGTACGGGCTCCGCTGACAGGCTCGCTTTCCGTCCGGCACGCGCCCTAGCGTGCCGGAGACGAAACCGAGTCGAGAGCCTTCGAGGAGCCGCCCCACATGAGTACCCCGGACCAGGCCGCCAAGGCCCGCGACGCCGCGCTGAACGGCGCGCTCACCCAGATCGAGCGCCAGTTCGGCAAGGGCACCGTCATGCGCATGGGCGACGAGGGCGCCCAGGTGAAGGTGGACGCCATCCCCACCGGCGCGCTCTCGCTCGACCTCGCGCTGGGGATCGGCGGCATGCCGCGCGGGCGCATCGTCGAGGTCTACGGCCCGGAGTCCTCCGGCAAGACCACGCTCGTCTACCACGTGATCGCCGAGGCGCAGAAGCTCGGCGGGGTCTGCGCGTTCATCGACGCCGAGCACGCGATGGATCCCCTCTACGCCCAGCGCATCGGGGTGGACATCGACGAGCTGCTCGTCTCCCAGCCCGACTACGGCGAGCAGGCGCTCGAGATCGCCGACATGCTCGTGCGCTCGGGGGCGGTGGACGTCGTCGCGGTGGACTCCGTGGCCGCGCTCACCCCGCGCGCGGAGCTCGAGGGCCAGATGGGCGACCAGACGGTCGGCCTCCAGGCCCGGATGATGTCGCAGGCCATGCGCAAGCTGGCCGGCAACCTCAACCGCACGCAGACCCTCTGCCTGTTCGTCAACCAGATCCGCGAGAAGGTCGGCGTGATGTTCGGCTCGCCAGAGACCCAGCCCGGCGGCCGCGCGCTGAAGTTCTACTCGTCCCAGCGCCTGGACATCCGCCGGATCGAGACGATCAAGGACGGCACGGAGGCGGTCGGCAACAAGGTCCGCGTCAAGGTGGTCAAGAACAAGGTCGCCGCCCCGTTCCGCCAGGCCGAGTTCGACATCGAGTTCGGCGCCGGCATCTCGACCACGGGCTGCATCCTGGACCTCGGGATCGAGCACAACATCGTCTCGAAGTCGGGCTCGTTCTTCTCCTACGGCGACGAGCGCCTGGGGCAGGGCCGCAACAACGCCAAGGCGTTCCTCACGGAGCACCCCGAGACCGCCAAGGAGATCGAGGGCAAGATCTACGAGGCGCTCGGGCTCACGGCGGACGCCGTCAAGCCGATCGACCGCGACGCCGAGGTCCCGGCCCCCGAGCCGGTCCCGGCCTAGCCCTGCGGTCCCCGCCGCGCCGCCGCCCGTGCTCGGTCCCGCCGGAGAGCGCGTCCTCGATCCCGAGGCGCGCCTCCAGCACGCCCGCGAGGTCGCGTGGCGGTCGCTGAACCGCCGCGACCGGACGGCGGGCGAGCTGAGGCGCGCGCTTGCGGACAAGCGCGTCGAGCCGGCGGTCATCGAGACGGTGCTCGGCGAGCTCGAGGCGGGCGGCTACGTCGACGACGCCGCCTACGCGCGACGGTTCGCCGAGGACCGGCGGCGGCTGGACGCGTGGGGCTCCGATCGCATCGAGCAGCGGCTGCTCGCCCTCGACGTGGATGGCGAGCACATCGCCGCCGCGCTGGGCGAGCAGGGGGGCGAGGACGAGCTCGAGGCGGCCCTCGGGCTGCTGGCCCGGCGCTTCCCGCAGCCGCCTCAGACCCCGCGCGAGCGCGATCGCGCGCTCGGCGTCCTGGTCCGCAAGGGCTATGACCTCGAGCTCGCCTACGACGCGCTGCGAAGGCACGCGGGGGCCGACGAGATCGACTAGGGCGAACCGGCGTTCGTTTGCGTACCGACCCCGCCGGTACTACGATCCAGCGCAGCGAACCAGACCGGCCGCCCGGCCGCATGAAACTCCAGCAAACGACCGATTTCGACCCTGATACGTGACCACCCGAGAACGAAACCTCTCGCCGTGATCTGAAAGCGGCGGCGCGCGTGAGCGCCGCCGAGATGCTGGCCCGTTTCGCGCGATGACCGTGCGCGGCTGCTCTGACGCTCGCCAACTCGGATAACTGAGTGGGGCCCGTGCCGTCCACCGGCACCCCGGCTCCGATGGGGAGAAGACGAGATGATGATTCTGATTGCGGCGATCGTGCTGGCGGTGGCGCTGGTCGCCGCCGCCGCCCTGCTGGCCCGGCGCGCGCCGGCCGCCGCCGGCGTCCCGGCCGCACCGCCGCCGCCCGCCGCCCGCCCCGCGCCGGCCACCGCCCCCGCCGACGCCGCCGGGGCGCGCGAGGGCCGCGAGCCGTCGGGCGAGGTCGTCCGGCTCGAGCAGCGGCTGCTGCACCGCGAGGAGAGCATCGACACGAAGCTCGAGGAGATCGCCGCCCGCGAGCAGGCGATCGAGGCCCGCACCGCCGAGATCGACGAGCTGCGCGAGCGCCAGCTGCGCGAGCTCGAGCGCGTCTCCGGCCTGAGCGCCGGGCAGGCGAAGGCGATCCTCCTCAAGGAGCTCGAGGACCAGATCCGCCACGACTCCGCGCGCCTCGTCCGCCAGATCGAGGAGGAGACCAAGCGCGAGGCGGGCCGCCGCGTGCGCAACATCCTCTCCGTCGTCATGCAGCGGATGGCCGCCGGCCACGCCGCGGAGACCACCGTCTCGGTCGTCCAGCTCACGGCGGACGACATGAAGGGGCGCATCATCGGCCGCGAGGGGCGCAACATCCGCGCGCTCGAGCACCTGACGGGCG
>JAUJME010000423.1 GCA_030447005.1 Solirubrobacteraceae bacterium
GCCTCGCGGATCCGGCGGTCCGTGTCGCGGATGAGCCCCTGGAGCTCTCGCAGGGCGGCCTCGAGGTCCTCGCGCTGGCGCTCGAGCTCCTCCACGTGCTCGACTGCCTCGGCGTACTCCTGCTGGGCGAGCGGGTTGACCGGGCCGAGCTGCTCGCGCCGGCGGACGAGGCGCTCGATCCGCCCGGCGAGCGCCGCGCGCTCCTCCTCGGGCAGGGGCTCGGCGGCCGGCTGAGCCTCGAGGCCGAGCGCCTCGGCGAGCCCGGCGAGCTGCCCCTCGGCGTCGGCGGCGTGGTCGCGGGCCTGCTGGGCGCGGACCTCGGCGCGAGTGACCTCCTCGCCCCGGCGCTTGAGGACGGCCTGGACCTCGGCCTCCCGGGCGGCGCAGCCGCGCAGCTCGGAGGCCAGGCGGTCGCCTGCCTCGCGCTCGGCCTGGAGCTCGGCGCCGAGGATCTCCACGCGCGCGGCGACCGCCGAGGCGGCCTGCTCGAGCGCGGCGGCGAGACGGAGCACGCGGGGCTCGAGCTCCGCGTCGCCGGCCAGGCGGGCGCGCTCGTGCTCGATGCGGCGGGCGCGCTCGGCCCGCTCGCGCTCAGCGCGCTCGACGAGCCGGCGCTCGGCGGCCACCGCGGCCTCGAGCTGGGCGCGCCGCTCGGCGCTCGAGCCCTCGTCGGGTGCGCGGCGGCGCTGGTCGATCAGCCATCCGGCGTGGCGCAGCGCCTCGGCCGCCTCCTCACGGGCGCGGGCGGCGGCGCGCGCGGCCTGGTCGGCCTCGTCGCGCACGGCGTCGGCGGCGGCGACCGCCTCGGCGGCCGCCTCCACCTCGGCGACCGCGGCGCGCTCGGCCTGGGCGGCGCGCTCGACCTCGGCGACGAGCGCCTCCCGGCGGTTGCGCTCCGCGAGCACGCGGTCCTCGCCGCCGGCCGGGACCTGCACGAGCTCGCGAATCGCGGGCGACCACACCCGGCCCTCGCGGGTGACCGCCACGCCGCCGAAGCCGCCCGCGAGCCCGTCGAGCGAGTCGACGACCCAGACCTCGGCGAGCAGCCGCTGCGCGAGGGCGAAGGCGGGCGAGTCGCCGGCCGGGGAGACCCGGTCGAGGAGCCGCTCGGCGCCCACCGCCGGGGGCGTCGTGCCGGCCGCGGCCGGCTCGCCCGCGGCCTCGCCGTCCAGCACGAGCGCGGCGCCGCCGTCGCGGCCCGCGCCGGCCAGCAGGGCGGCGGCCTCGCCGAGGTCGCCGGCCACCGCGGCCCGCAGCCGCGGCCCGAGCGCGGCGGCGAGCGCGAGCTCGTAGCCCGGTGCGGCGCGCAGGGCGTCGGCGAGCGCGGGGGCGCCGCCGGGCGCGCCGGCGTGGGCGCGCAGGAACTGGTTGACCTTGGCGACCTCCGCGCCGACCCGGGCGGCCTCGCGGCGCGCCCGCTCGGCGGCCGCCTCGAGCTCCCGGCGCCCGCGGCGCACCGACTCGGCCTCCGCGTCGGCGCCGCGGCGCGCCTCGTAGGCCGCCCCGGCGACCCGCTCGGCCTCCGCGGCGCGCTCCGCCGCCTGCGCCCGCGCCGCCTCGAGGCGATCGATCTCCTCGGCGAGGCGCTTGGCGCGGTCCTCGGCCAGGCGCCCGAGCTCCTCCTCGAGCGCGGCGATCCGCTCCTCCGCGGCCTCGTCCGGGGTGTCCTGCTCCGTCTCGGCCTCGAGCACCGCGAGCAGCGCGCGGCGGCGCTCGGCGCGGGCCGCGACGCGCGCCGCCGAGTCCCTCGCCGCCTCGTGGCGCAGCCCGATCCGCTCGCCGGCCGAGCGCGCCGCGTAGAAGCGGCCGGACAGCCCCTCGCGCTCCGAGCCGCGGGCGGCGAGCGCCGCCTCGGCGCGCTCGCGGCGCTCGGCGACCTCCGCCAGCGCGGCCTCCGTCTCGGCCGCGGCCGCGCGCGCCACCGCCACCGCGGCCTCGGCCTCCGCGAGGCCGGCGCGACCGAGGCGCACCGCCTCGCGCGCCAGCGTCCAGCGCGCCTCCTGGGTCTGGCGCTCGAGGCGCGCGTGGAGCTCGGCGGCCTCGGCCTGGCGCTTGAGCGGGCGCAACCGCGTGCGCGCCTCGCGCTCGACGTCGAGCGCGCGATCGAGGTTGTCCTGCGTGCGGTCGAGCTTGAGCTGCGCGCGCCGGCGGCGCTTGCGGTGCTTGCCGAGGCCCGCCGCCTCCTCGATGAGCAACCGCCGGTCCTTGGGCTTCGA
>JAUJME010000424.1 GCA_030447005.1 Solirubrobacteraceae bacterium
CCGCCCCCGTCCGCGCCGCCGCGGCGCTCCGCCGCGCGCTCGCGGCCGGCAGGCCGGCGGTCGCCTCGGCGCGGCCGCGCGCGACCAGGATCGGGCACCGGGCCTCCGGCGCCGGCGCCACGTCGAGCCCCCGCCGCAGGAGCGCCACCGCCGCCGGCGGCGCCCCCCCCGCCCCGGCGCGCGCGGCGCCCGCCGCGAGCGCCTCGACCACCCACGGCCGGCCGGTCGCCGGCGCCTGCAGCAGGTGGGCGGCCAGGCGCTCGGGCGACGCGACCTCGTCGCCGAGCAGCTCGGCGGCGCGCAGGTGGCCGGCCGCGCGCGCCCCGGCGGGGACGTCGGCGAGCACGGCCGCGGCTGTGAGCGCGTGGCGGAACGAGAGCGGCTCGCCGGGCGTGAGGACGTCCGCGCCGGCCAGCGTGTCGGCGGCGGCGACCGTCGCGTCGAGGTCGAGGTCGGCGAGCGCGGCCGCGTGGCGCAGGCGGGCGTCGTCGCCGAGGACGGCGACGGCGCGGGCGAGCGCGGCCGCCTCGGGCCCCAGCCGCGCGAGCCGGGCGTTGACCGTGCGGAGCACGCCCTCGGGCGCGAGCGCCGACAGCCTCGGGGCGTCGGTCGCCGACGGCTTGATGCGCGCGGCCGCGGCGGTGGCGAGCAGCTGGTCGACCAGGAACGGGTTGCCGCCGGTCAGCCCGACGCACGCGGCGACGAACGCCGCCGCGGGCTCGCCACCGAGCGCGGCCGCCACGAGTCGCGCGACCGCCTCGTCGCTGAGCGGCGCGGGCTGCAGGCGGACGGCCAGCCGGTGATCGCTGAGCCCGCGGAGGACCTCGTGGGCGGCGGCCGGCTCGTCGGGCCGGTGCGCAACGACGAGCATCACGGGCAGCTCGTCGATCCGCTCGGCGAGGTAGGCGCACAGGCGCAGCGACGGCTCGTCGGCCCAGTGCACGTCGTCGACGACGACGGCCAGTGGCGTGCGCTCGGCGAGGTTGGTGGTCAGCCAGTACAGCCCGTGGACGAGCGAGAAGTCGCCGCCGCGCTCGGGCAGCGCGGCGGCGCCCGGCATCAGGAGCGGCCGGGCGAGCGCGGCGGCGCCGCGCAGCGCGTGCTCGCGCTCGTCCTCGGCCAGCCCGGCCAGCGCCGGCTCGAACAGCTGCAGCGCGATGCCGAACGCGAAGCTGCGTTCGAGGTCGAGCGCGCGCGCCCGCAGGACGGCGAGCCCTTCGCGCTGGGCGGCGGCCGCCGCCTCGTTCAGCAGGACCGACTTGCCGATGCCGCCCGGCCCCTCGATGACGACGAGCGCGCCCGCCCCCGCGGCGGCCTGCGAGGCCGCCGCCGCGAGCGCGGCGACCTCGCCGGCGCGCTCGAGCGGCGCGGCGACGCGAGCGCCGTCGGAGGAGGTCAGGCTCGCCATCCGTCCTGCATCCTCCTGAACCTGAGTCACGGAAGCGGTCCAACATCCGTCCACGAAGTGGCGCGACGTCTCAGGGACCCGCCGCCGCAACTCGTGATCAGAGCGCCAGGACCTTGCCGAGGATCTCGCGCATGATCTCGTCGCTGCCGCCGCCGATGGGCCCGAGCCGCGCGTCGCGCGCGGCGCGCTCGATGTCGTACTCGCGCATGTAGCCGGCGCCTCCGTGCAGCTGCAGGCACGTGTCCATCACCTCGAAGCAGGCGCGCTGGGTGAAGAGCTTGGCCATCGTCACCTCGCGCACGGCGTCGGCGCCGTCGACGAAGCGCCGCAGCGCGTCGTAGGTCAGGCAGCGGCCGGTGTGCGCGGTGGTCGCCAGGTCGACGAGCTTGTGGCGGACGACCTGGTGGCCGGTGAGCGCCCGGCCGAACGCCCGGCGCTCCTGCGTGTAGGCGATGGTCGTCTCGAGCGCGGCGTGCATGGCGCCCACCGCGCCGAGCGCCATCAGCAGGCGCTCCCACTGGAAGTTGGCCATGATCAGCGCGAAGCCCTCGTGCTCGCGGCCGAGCAGGTTGTCCTCGGGCACGAAGACGTCGTCGAAGGCGATCGTCGCCGTGTCCGACGCGTGCCAGCCGAGCTTCTGCAGCGCGGTCGACGTGACGCCGTCGGAGCGGTCGACGATGAGGAACGAGATGCCGTGGTGGCCGCCCTGCTGCGTCGTCTTGACCGCGGTGACGATGAAGTGCGCGCGCACGCCGTTGGTGATGTACGTCTTCTCGCCGTTGACGACGAAGCCGCCGTCGACGCGCC
>JAUJME010000425.1 GCA_030447005.1 Solirubrobacteraceae bacterium
GTCGTCTCCTCCCACTCCTCGGCGTGCGGCGCGAGCTCCTTCTCGACGAAAGAGCCGATCGACTCCCGCAGCTGGTCGTGGAAGTCGTTGAAGATGAAGTGCTTGCGCTTGGCGGAGTACTCGGGCTTGAGGACCTCGGCGGGGGCGGCGGCGTCGGCGGGCGCGGAGACAGGGCTGCTCATCGTCCGGACGCTACAGCGTGCGGGACGCCTACCGGCGCAGAGCGACGCGGCGGGTGGCCGTCGTCCGCGTGCCGCCGGGGCTGCGGTGGGTGGCGCGCAGGACGAGCCGGGCCGAACGGGTCCGGCGCAGGAGGCGCCGGGCGCGCGCGCCGAGCCGCGGACGGACGGTGGCGGTGCCGCGGCCGGCGGGCCGGACCGGGACGGTGGCGGTGGCGAGTGTGCGCCGCTCCCGGGCGCCGCGCTCGAGCGAGAGCGTCACCCGGCCGGCGCCGAACCCGCCCGAGCCGGCGCCGAAGGAGCGGGAGCGCAGGAGGCCGCGCAGCCGGCGGGCGCGGAGGTCGGCGCCCGCGCGGCGCAGGAGGCGCTCGAGCGCGACGCGCGGACCTGCGAAGACGAAGGAGTTGGCGGGGGCTTCGGGCGCGGCGGTGGGCGTGGCGGCCGCAGCGGGCGCCGGGGTGGGCCTGGGGGCCGGCGTGGGCGTGGGCGTGGGCGTCGCCGCCGGCCCGCCGTCGGGCGGGGCGGCGGCGCAGGGCGGCGTCCCGGAGAGCGGGACGCGGCGGACCCGGCGGTCCGACGCGCCGTCCTCGCCGAACAGCAGCCCGCCGGGGCCCATCGCGGCGACGCGAAGGCGGCCATAGGTCCCGGCGTAGTGCACCTGCTGCGCCGTCACCGAGGCGCCGCAGACCGTCAGCTCGCGGAGGTGCGCGCCGCGGAGCATGGGGACGTAGAGATGGCCGTCGGAGCCGACCTCGAGGTCGGCGGGCGCCCAGGTCTCGCTGGTGCCGCTCTCGGCGATCGGCGCGCGCATCCCCTCGCGCGTCTCCGAGCCCGAGACCAGCGGCCACCCGTAGTTGGCGCCGCGCTCGATCAGGTTGACCTCGTCGCGGCAGCAGCGCCCGCCGGCGCCCGGATACGCGGGCCCGTAGTTCTCGCCCGACGGTCCGTGCTCGCTCGAGTACAGCCGGCCGTCGGCGTCGAACGCCAGCCCCTGCGGGTGCCGGTGGCCGTAGGTCCACACGAAGCGCGCGTTGCCGCCCTCGCCGACGAACGGGTTGTCCGGCGGCGCCGTGCCGTCGGCCGCGGTCCCCGGCGCCTCGAGCCGAAGGATCTTGCCGTTGAGCGACTGGCGATCCTGCGGGAGCTGAGGGGTGTGGATGTCACCGGTGGACACGTAGAGCTTTCCGTCCGGCCCGAAGACCAGCCGCCCGCCGTCGTGGTTGCCGTCGGAGCCGATGCCGTCGAAGATCGTCGCCTGGACGGTGAGGCGCGCGCCGTCGTCGTAGAGCCGGACGATCCGGTTGAGCAGCGCGCCGTCCGGCGCGCGGTAGTTCACGTAGAGGTAGAGCAGCCGGTTGCTCGCGTAGCCGGGATGGAGGACCAGCCCGAGGAACTTGTTCGTCGCGGGATAGCCGTCGAAGACGATCTGCCCGGCGCCCGGGCCTTCGAGCACCTTGATGCGCCCGGGCCGCTCGACCACGAGCGTGCGCCCGTCGGGCAGCGGCACGATCTCCCACGGTGTCGAGAGCCCGCCGGCCACCTCCGACGGCGCGCCGGAGATGCCCGCCGCGGCGGGCGGCGCCCCGGCGGCGAACGCGGCGAGGGCGAGCAGCAGCGCGAGCGCGGGGCGGAGGCGGGAGGCGGAGGGCATGGCTCGGGCGACGCAGGGCCGCCTCCCCACAGTAGAACTCAGGACGCCGTGCCTTACGCCAACCTCCGCTACGACGTCGCCGACACGGGCGTCGCGACGATCGCGCTCGACCAGCCCGAGACGCGCAACGCGCTCTCCGACGAGGTGCTCGACGACCTGATCGCCGCCTTCGAGGCCGCGCGCGACGACGACGCCGTCCGCTGCGTCGTGCTCACCTCCACGCACGAGAAGGTCTTCTCGAGCGGCGGCAACCTGGCCGGGTTCGCCGCCGAGGTGCCGCTCATCCACAAGCACTTCGCCACCCACCGCTTCCCGCGGTTGTTCCAGCTCATCGGCCAGCTCGGCAAGCCGTCGGTCTGCGCCGCCAACGGCCACGTGCT
>JAUJME010000426.1 GCA_030447005.1 Solirubrobacteraceae bacterium
TCATGAACGGGTCGAACGGCAGGTCGCCGTGGCTGTGCGCGCGGTCGTGGACGAGGTCCCACAGCAGGTAGGCGTCGCCCGAGAGCTCCTCCGAGGTCAGCAGCGCCGCGGCGTCGGGCGGCAGGTTGAGCTGGAGGAGGTCGGCCGCCCGCGTCACCACGCGCCGAAAGCGCTCCGCCTCGCGGTCGCGGAAGATCCCGCCGAAGTGGTTGACCGGGCGGCCGGCGACCGACACCGTCTCCGGGAAGAGCACCGCGCACTCGGAGTCATAGCCGCGGGTGTGGTCGACGAGCTCGACCGGCACGAACTTCGGGTTGTCGTAGCGCTCGGCCTCGAGGGCGGCCACCCACTCGGGCCACGGCACGCGCACGATCAGCGCCTCGAAGCAGGTGTCGCGCGAGCCGTTCTGCTTGTACATGGGGAAGACGACGAGGTGCTCGGCGCCGTCCCGGCGCTCGCGGTCGGGGCGGAACCGCTCGAGGCTCGCGGTGAAGTCGGGCTTCGCGAAGCCGCCGGCCCGCCAGGCGGCCAGGTCGGCCTGCGCGGCGTCCAGGTAGGCCGACTGGTGCGGGAAGTGGCGGGCGAGGCCCGCGACCGCCGCGGACATCGCCTCGACGTGGGCCGCCGCGGCCGCCGGGTCGGCGTCCTCGCGCAGCGCGCCGTCAGGTGCCTGGAGGAGCGCGAGCGCGTCGGTCTCGTCGCGCAGCACCGTCCAGTTCGGGTCCTGAAGCGCGCGCGACGCGGGCGGCGCGAGCGCCGTGGCGAACGCCGGGCCGGCCGCCCAGTAGGCGAGGTTGACCAGGAGCGCCTCGTGGTCGAGCTCGCCGAGGCAGTCGTCGCCGAAAAGGTCGGAGTCCCCGAGGACGACGACGCGGCCCGCGCCGTGCTGGGTGGCGGCGGCGAGCGGCGCGCGCGGGGTCGAGGCGGTCGCGGAGGTGCGCGCCAGCACGCGCGCCCCCTCCCCGCCCACGGTCGTCGCCCGGTAGAAGCACAGCTCGCTCACGCGCGCGAGGAGGTCGGACTCGAGGCCACGCCCGCCTGGCGGCAGGTCGGCGAGGATCCAGCTCGGCGCCAGCCGGTGGTGCTCGTAGTCCTGGACCGTGTCGTGCTCGATGCGCAGGCCGAAGCGCCCGGCGAGCTCGTTGAGGTTGTTGCCGTACTTCTCCTGCTCCGTCTCGCCCAGGAGGATCAGCCCGCCGCCGTCGCGGACCCAGGCCTCGACGGCGTCGAGCTCCGCCGCCGCCAGCCGCGGCGTGCCGCCCGGGACGGTCCGCTCGTAGGCCGGCTCGGACGGATGGGCGATGACCAGGACGTCGGCGCCGGTGAGCGCCGCGGGGTCCAGCGGCCCGGCCGTATGGGCGGCGACGTCGAAGTCGCGCGCCGCGAGGGCCTGCGCGGCCAGCGCGTAGCTCGCGTCGGCCGGATGGGCCGGCTGCATCTCGCGCGCGACGTCCGGGCGGATCGTCCACGCCTCGCCGTGGGTCTCGTCGAAGAGGATGCGCGCACTCATGAACAGGGAAGGTATCGAGGCCTTCGTGCACAGTCGAGCCCGCTTTGCCTCAACTTCGTGCAAGAATCGTGCAAATGGACGCGGTCGATCGACAGATCCTTGCTCTGCTGCTCCAAGATGGGCGCCGGACCTATGACGACATCGGCTCGCACGTCTCCCTCTCCGCCCCCTCGGTCAAGCGTCGCGTCGACCGGCTGCTGGCCTCCGGCGCGCTCCAGGGCTTCACCGCCGTGGTCGACGACGCGGCGCTCGGCGCCAGCACCGAGGCCCTCGTGGAGCTCTTCTACGCACCCGGCACGCTGCTCGACGAGGTCGCGCGGCGCCTCGCCCGCCACCCCGAGGTGGTCGAGGCCTGGAGCGTCACCGGCGAGGCGGACGCCATCGCGCGCGTGCGCACGTCCGACAACGCCGATCTCGAGCGGCTCATCATGGAGCTCCAGCGCGACGGCCTCCTCACGCGCACCCGCTCCCAGATCGTCATGTCGCAGCTCGTCCGCCGGGCGCCGTCGCCCCTGGCCGCCGCCTGAGAACGACCAGAGGTGTCGCCGGCCGGCGACACCTCGGGAAGTGCCTGGGGAACTAAGACGGCCACGCAACGGCCGCGCGAGCGCGCAACCGTCGCGACCGGTCCGACTCCGGGACCCGCCCGCCGGTGTGGGTTAGGTGGTGTGGAGGGCGGTGGGGGCGGAGTGGGTGC
>JAUJME010000059.1 GCA_030447005.1 Solirubrobacteraceae bacterium
CGAGGGCGCGGCGGTGATCGTCGACGCGCTGCTCGGGACGGGCTTCTCGGGCGAGCCCCGCGAGCCCGCCGCCGGGGCCATCGCCGCGATGAACGCCTCGCCCGCGCCGGTGGTCGCCGCCGACGTCCCCAGCGGCGTCGACGCCTCCACCGGTGAGGTGGCCGGCGAGGCGGTCCGCGCGGCGGCGACCGCCACCTTCCACCAGGGCAAGCCCGGCCTGTGGATCGCGCCGGGCAAGCAGCACGCCGGCGAGGTCGAGGTGATCGACATCGCGATGCCGCCGGGCGGGCCGGGCGGCGGCTGGGCGGGGCTGATCGAGCCGTCCGTCCTGCGCGCGATCCCCCGCCGCGGCCACGACTCGACGAAGTTCTCGAGCGGCAACGTCGTCGTGGTGGGCGGCTCGGCCGGGCTGACCGGCGCGCCGACCATGAGCGCGCTGGCCGCGATGCGCGCGGGCGCGGGCTACGTCACCGTGGCGACCGCCGCCTCCGCGCAGCTCGCGTTCAGCGTCCGGCTGCTCGAGGCGATGACCCGCGGGCTGCCCGAGGAGGACGGCGCCCTCACCGAGGCGAGCCTGGGCGGCGCGCTCGCGGCGCTCGAGCGCGCCGACGCCGTGGTGCTCGGCCCAGGCCTCGGCCGGGCGGCCGGCACCCAGGCCTTCGCGCGCGCGCTGGCCGCCCGGGCGCTCGTCCCGCTCGTGCTCGACGCCGACGGCCTCAACGCCTTCGCCGGGCGGATCGACGAGCTCGCCGGGCGCGCCGCGCCCACGGTCCTCACCCCGCACGCCGGCGAGCTCGGCCGGCTGCTCGAGATCGGGTCGCCGGCGATCGGCGAGGCGCGGCTCGAGCGCGCTCGCGAGGCGGCCCGGCGGGCGCAGGCGGTCGTGGTCCTCAAGGGCGACGACACGCTGGTCGCCCTCCCCGACGGGCGCGTGGCGATCTCCCCCGGCGGCGCGCCGGCCCTCGCGACGGCGGGCACGGGCGACGTCCTCGCCGGGGTGATCGGCGCGCTGCTGGCCAAGGGAATGGCGCCCGAGCACGCGACGGCGGCCGGCGTCTTCGCCCACCTGCGGGCGGGGCAGGTGGCGGCCGACCCGCACGGTCCCGACACGGTGATCGCCTCCGACGTGGTCGCCGCGCTCCCGGCGGCGCTGGCGCCCCAGTAAGCTCGCCGACCCAGTGGCCACCGTCGCCGACATCATGGAGCGCGACGTCCCGACGGTCGGGCCGGAGGACGACGTCGAGACCGTCCTGCGCGTCATGCGCACCCACGAGCTGCCGGGCGTCCCGGTGGTCAACGAGGGCGGGCGCTGCATGGGGATCATCACCGAGGCCGACCTCGTGCTCTCCGAGGAGGGCGCCGACCTCCATCTGCCGCACTACTTCGAGCTCTTCGGCGGCTTCGTCTTCCTCGAGCCGCTGCAGCGCTTCGAGTCGCGGCTGCGCAAGGCGTTCGCCTCCAAGGCGCGCGACCTGATGACGGAGGACCCGGTCACCGTGGCGCCCGACGCGACGGTCGCCGAGGCCGCCCGCCTGATCGCGAGCAAGAAGCACAACCGGCTGCCCGTGGTCGAGCACGGCCGCCTCGTCGGCGTGGTCACCCGGCTCGACGTGCTCGACGCCCTCGCACACGAGGAGTAGGCGTGCTGCGGGCGCTGGCCCGGGTCGACCTCGGGGCGATCGCGCGCAACTGCGCGCACCTCAAGCGCACGGTGGGGGAGGGCACGCGGCTGTGCGCGGTCGTCAAGGCCGACGGCTACGGCCACGGGGCGGTGCCGGCCGCGCGGGCCGCCCGGGCCGGCGGCGCCGAGTGGCTGGCGGTGGCGACGGCGGAGGAGGCGCGCGGGCTGCGGGCCGCCGGAATCGACGGCCCGCTGCTGGTGATGGGTGCGCTCTCCGACGAGGAGCTGGCGGTCGCGGTGGCGGCGCACGCCGACGTGGTGGCGTGGGACGAGGCGTTCGTCGCGCGGCTGGGCGCCGCGGAGGACGCCGCCGGGACGGGCGTCCACGTCAAGCTCGACACGGGGATGGGGCGCCTGGGGACGCGCGACCCGGCCGAGGCGCTCGCGGTCGCCCGCGCGGTCGGCGCCGACGGCCGGCTGCGCCTGGCCGGCGCGATGACCCACTTCGCCACCGCCGACGACGATCCCGGCTTCATGGCCGAGCAGCTCGCCGCCTTCACGCCCTGGGCGGAGTCCGTCCGCGACGAGTCCCCCGGCGTCCTCCTCCACGCCGCCAACTCGGCCGCGACCCTTCGCGGTTCCGCCGCCCACTTCGACCTCGTCCGCTGCGGGGTGGCGATCTACGGGATGGACCCGTTCGGGCGCGACGCGGGCGCGGCCGGGCTCGAGCCGGCGCTCGAGCTGCGTTCCTACGTCGCCGAGGTCAAGCGGGCGCTGCCCGGCCAGAGCGCCGGGTACGGCCGCCGCTTCGTCGCCACGGAGCCGACGTGGATCGCCACCGTGCCGATCGGCTACGGGGACGGCGTGCGGCGTGGGTTGACCAACAACCTCGAGGTGATGATCGCCGGGCGCCGGTACCCGCTGGTCGGGACGGTCTCGATGGACAACGTCACGATCGACCTCGGGCCGGGCGACGAGGCTCGCTCGCTGCGCGGCGAGCCGGTCGTCCTGCTCGGGCCCGGCGTGCCCGCCGAGGAGTGGGCGCGGCGGCTCGACACGATCAACTACGAGGTCACCTGCGGGATCAGCGCCCGCGTCCCGCGGGAATACGCGGGGCCGTGACGCCGCCGCTCGACGCCATCCGCCGCGCGCTCGCCGGGACGCCCGCCTGGCTCGTGGGCGGCGCGGTGCGCGACCGGCTGCTCGGCCGCGACACGGACGACCTCGACGTCGTGCTCGCCGGCGACGTCGCGGCCGCCGCCGCCGCGGTGCGCCGGGAGGCGGGCGGGGCGGCCTTCGCCCTCTCCGAGGCGTTCGGCGGCTGGCGGGTGGCGGGCCGCGGCGGCGCGTGGCAGCTCGACCTCCTGCCGCTGCTCGACGGCGACCTCCAGGCCGACCTCGCGGCGCGCGACTTCACGATCAACGCGATGGCCGAGCCGCTCGACGGCGGCCCGCGCGTCGACCCCTTCGGCGGCGAGCGGGACCTCGCGGCGCGCCGGCTGCGGGCGGTCGGCCCGCGCGCCTTCCCCGACGACCCGCTGCGCACGCTGCGCGCCGTTCGCTTCGCCGCCGAGCTCGGGCTCGACGTCGAGCCGGACACCGCCGCCGGCGCGCGCGAGCACGCCGCCGGCCTGGCGGGCGTCGCGCCCGAGCGGATCTTCGCCGAACTCAAGCGGGTGATCGCCGCGCCCGATCCGCGCGCGGCGCTCGAGCAGATGAGCGCCCTGACGATCACCGCAGCGATCCTCCCCGAGCTCGAGGCGCTGCGGGGCGTCGACCAGAGCGTCTACCACCACCGCGACGTCCACGACCACACGCTCGAGGTGCTCGACGCGGTGGTGCTGATGGCTCGCGACCCCGCGGCCGCCGGCCTCCCGCGCCACGCCGAGGCGCTCGCCGCGCTGCTCGCCGAGCCGCTCGCGGAGGGCCTCACCCGGGGGGACGGGATGCGCTTCGCCGCGCTCCTGCACGACATCGCCAAGCCGCAGACCCGCCTCGAGCGCCCCGACGGCCGCGGCGCCGGCTTCCCCGGCCACCACACGGAGGGCGCCGCCGTCGCGCGGGCGATCCTCCGCCGGCTGCGCGCCTCCGAGAAGCTCGCCGACTACGTCGCCGCCCTCACCGAGCACCACCTCCGCCTCGGCTTCCTCGTCCACGAGCGGCCCGTCTCGCTGCGCACGATCCACCGCTACCTCGTCGCCACCGCGCCGGTCGCCGCCGACGTGACCGCGTTCACCGCCGCCGACCGCCTCGCCACCCGTGGCCGCAACGCCGAGCCGGCCACCGCCGCCCACCTCGAGCTCGCCGACGAGGTCCTCGGCCACGCGCTCGCCGCGCGGGCGGCCGGCCGCCGGGCGCCGCTCGTCCGCGGCGACGAGCTCGCCGCCGCGCTCGGCCTCGAGCCCGGCCCCCGGCTCGGCGAGCTGCTCGCCCAGCTCGAGGAGGACCGCTTCGCAGGCGAGATCGCCACGCGCGACGAGGCGCTCGCGCGGGCGCGGGAGCTGCTGGGCGGCTGAGTGCTCCGGGCAGCGCAGACCGCGAGGAAGGCGAGCTGCTCGAACCGCTCAGCCGCCGAGGATCAGCCCCGATCGCGCTTCAGTTCCGCACGTAGCGCCTCGACGGCCGCGGTGTTTTGGTCACGCGCCGCTCGAGCGCTGCGAGTGCCTCGAGCACCCGATCCTCGCTCACTCGATCGTCGCTCACCCGATCCACCGATCCAGCATCACCCCGGGGATCGTCGGCAAGTCCGAAGTAGATTCGAACCCGGTGCCACAGGCCGAGCCGTTGCTCGTCGGTTCCTTTGAGCCATGCTTCGCTCACGGCCTGGACCGTAACGAGACGGCGAGCGACTGCAAGCCTCATGCGCCGGTCGGGGCAGCTTGGTCCTCCTAGCCCCCCGCCCCCAATTCCTGCACGACCGCCTCGCAGACCGCCGTCGCCCGCCGCACCGTCTCGAAGTCCACGCCCGCCGGCACGTCGCGGTGCGAGTGGTAGTTGGCGGGGAGCTTGTACTTCGTCACGGAGGCGAGGGTGGCGGTGCGGTAGCCCGCGCGGTGGGCGATCAGCCCGTCGGTGGCCAGGCCGAGGCGCAGGCCCCGGCGCAGCGGCAGGCCGGCCCGGCGGGCGCCCGCGGCGACCAGCTCGCGCATCTCGGGCGCGTAGTCCTCCATCCGGATCATCCCCTCGCCCTCGATGACGATGAGCTCGGGCGAGCCGACGGACTCGATGCACACGAAGCGTGTCGTCGCCGGGTCGAGCGAGGCGCGATGGCGCGCGATGAAGCCGCGCATCCCCTCCATGAAGGACTCCTCGGCCCCCGTCGAGAGCAGCAGGACGCGGACGCCCGGCACCGGCGACTCGCGCAGCAGCCGCGCGAGCTCGACGACGACGGCGACCGCGGTCAGGTTGTCGTTGGCGCCCGGGACCACTTCGCGGCCGGCGATGTCGAGGAAGGCCGCCGCCGCGCCGAGGGAGATGACGGTGCCGAGCGCGCGGAGGGGGTCGATCCCCGTCAGCGCGCCGAGGGCCATCAATGCGGGGCCGCCCGCGACGAGCTGCATCACCTGGGGGGAGGTCTCCTGCGCCTCGTACCAGCCCGGGAAGCGGTCGGCGAGCGCGGTGACGAACCGCTCGTTGAAGATGAAGCCGCCGTGGGCGGCGTCGTGGTGGGCGACGAAGACGACCGTCTGCGCGCCGTCGGGGTCGCCGGCCTCCGCCACCACGTTGGCGGTCTCGCGCTGGGGGAGGACCCGCCGCAGGACGTGCGGCCCCGCGGAGACGTCCTCGGCGATGCCCGCGGCCGCGGCGGCGCCCGCGAGCGCGGCAGCGCGGCGGGACGCGGGGCCGCGGCCCTTGGCGGCCCGGCCGGCCAGCCCCGCGGCGGCGGTCATGATCCCCAGCGGCACCCAGTAGGTGCCGTGCGCGCGCTCCGTCTCGATCCGCGGTGCGAGCCCCTGCTCGGCGAGGCGGTCGGCGATCCACTCGGCGGCGGCGCGCTCGCCGGGCGACGCCGACGGGCGTTCCATGCCCGCCAGGTGCTCGACGGTGGCCCGGAGGCGGTCGGCGTCAGGCGGCATGGCTCTCGCGAATGTACTGTGCGGGACCTCATGGCCGACCCCGACTGCATCTTCTGCAAGATCGTGGCGGGCGAGGTGCCCTCCACGCAGGTCCACTCCGACGACCGGACGATCGCCTTCATGGACATCAGCCCGGCGACGCGCGGCCACCTGCTGGTCATCCCGCGCGCGCACTCGCGCGACCTCCTCGAGATCGGCCCGGAGGACCTCGCGGCGGTCTCCCGGGTGGGACAGCAGATGGCCCAGCGCGCGCACGACCGCCTCGGCGCCGACGGCGTCAACCTCCTGAACTCCTGCGGCGAGGCGGCCTGGCAGACGGTCTTCCACTTCCATCTCCACGTCATCCCGCGCTACGCCGACGATCCGCTGCGGCTGCCCTGGCTCCCCGGGCCGGGCGACCCGGACGCGATCAAGGCTGCCGCCGCGGAGCTGACGGCGTGAGCGTCCGGGTCGAGCGCGAGGGCGGGCTGGCGCGGATCGTCCTCGACGCCCCGCCGCTCAACCTGTTCGACGAGGCGATGTTCGCCGGCCTCGAGGCCGCGGTGGACGAGCTCGAGGCCGACCCGCCGCGCGCCCTCCTGCTGCGCGCCGAGGGCAAGGTCGTCTCGGGCGGCGTGGACGTCAAGGTGTTCGACGCGATCGAGTCCTCCGCCGAGGCGGGAGAGCTGTGGAAGCGGCTGCTCGCGCTGCCGCGGCGGCTCGAGCGGCTGCCGTTCCCCACCGTCTTCGCCGCCCACGGCCTCTGCCTGACCGCCGCGTTCGAGATCTCGCTGGGGTGCGACCTCATCCTGGCCGCCGAGTCCGCGCGGTTCGGGCTCGTCGAGATCGTGGTCGGGCTCACGCCGGCGATGGGCGGGACGCAGCGGCTCGCCGAGCGGGCGGGCCCGGGCCGCGCGCGCGAGCTCGTGATGACCGGCGAGCTCTACGGCGCCGCGACGCTCGAGCGCTGGAACGTGGTCAACCGCGTGCTGCCCGACGAGGGCTTCGCCGAGGCGGCCGAGGCGTTCGCCGCCCGCCTGGCCGCCGGCCCCACGCGCGCGCACGCCGCCACCAAGGCCGTCGTGCGCTCCGCGCTCGACGGGGGTGTCGACGCCGCCGACGCGCTGATCCCCGAGGTGGCCGGCGAGCTCTTCGACACGGAGGATCTGCGCAACGCCGTGCGCTCGTTCCTGACCGAGGGACCGGGGAAGGCGACCTACGCCGGGCGGTGAGGCGGCGGTCAGCGATGGGTTGCGCCGCGCCAGATTCTCTGTATAGGTTCCCTGGTCGGGGCCGGGTTCTCGCACCCGGCCGGTCTCAGGGGGAAGGCGCGATGGCTTCCGGAACGGTCAAGTGGTTCTCAGACGACAAGGGCTTCGGCTTCATCACCCCTGACGAGGGGGGCCGGGACCTGTTCGTCCACTTCAGCGGGATCGTCGGCGACGGCTACCGCTCACTGCCCGAGGGCGCTCGGGTGACCTACGAGGAGGAGCAGGGCGACAAGGGGCCCAAGGCGGTCAACGTCCAGAAGAGCGGCTAGGCCGCGCCGCGGCGCGGGTCCGCCAGCGGACGCCGGGCCACCACAACTCTCCACCGGGCCGTCGTGTTGAATGGCCCGTATGCCCCAGCGCCTGACGCTCGTCCTCATCTGCCTGCTCACCGCCCTCGGCGCGGCCGCCTCGCCGGCGGCCGCCAAGATCGTGGAGGTCGGCCAGTCCGGCCAGCCCCCGGTCCCCTCCTGTCCGGCCAAGCCCTGCTTCGCCGTGTCGCGGACGACGGGCTACCAGGCGAAGGCCGGCGCCGACCGCGGGCTCTACACCGTGCCCGAGGACGGGCGGATCGTCGCCTGGTCGATCACCCTCTCCAAGCCGGGCGAGAAGCAGACGGAGTTCTTCCGCGAGCAGTTCGGCGGCGCCGCATCGGCGGCGATCACCATCCTGCGCCCGGGTCGCAAGCTCTACTCGCGGACGGTGGCGACCGGCCCCGTCCAGCGCCTGGAGCCCTACTTCGGGGAGACCGTCCAGTTCCCGCTCGAGCGCTCGCTCGCGGTCAAGAAGGGCTACATCGTCGCGCTCACGGTGCCGACGTGGGCGCCGGCCCTGGCGGTCGGCTTCGGCAACGACCACTCGTGGCGCGCGGCCTCGCGCAGCAAGGGCAGCTGCGCGGACCTCGAGACGCAGGTCCCCCAGGTCCGCGCCAACACCATCGCCCGCTACCGCTGCCTGTTCCGCACCGCGCGGCTCGCCTACACCGCGACGCTGATCACCACGCCGCCGGCACGCGGCACCCGCCCGCGCTAGCAGGCGCCGGCGTTCTGCTCGCAGAACTCCTCGAACTTCTGCGCGCCGGACCCCGCTGGGGGCGGCGAGTCGCTCTCGGCGGTGTCCGGCGGCGCCTGGGTCGGCGCGGGCGTCGCCGGTGGCTGGGCGGGAGCCGCGCTGCCCCCCGTCGTCCCCGCGGTGCCGCCGGCCGTGCCGCCGGCCGTGCCGCCGGTGGCGCCGGCGGTGTCGTCACCGGCGCCGGTCG
>JAUJME010000427.1 GCA_030447005.1 Solirubrobacteraceae bacterium
GTCCGCAGCCGCGTGCTGTCCCGTCCCCGGGTGATCACGTGGATGCGCCGGGGCTTCGGCGGCGCCTTCGTCGCGCTCGCCGGCCGGCTCGCGCTCGCCGACCGCTGAGGGCTGGAGCGGCGGGCGCTCAGTCCACCGCCAGCATGAAGGAGACGAAGAAGCCGAGCATGGTGGCGAAGGAGTTCCACGGCCGCCCGTGGACGAAGGCCTCCGGCATCAGCGTGTCGGCCAGCGAGGCGAGCACGGCGCCGCCCGCGAAGGCCAGGAAGAACGCGAGGATGTCCTCGTCGACGCCCGCAAGCGCCGCGCGGCCGAGGAGCACCGCGATCGCCAGGATGATCCCGCAGACGACCCAGATGGTGATCGCGAAGCGCGGGCTGCGGCCCTCGTCGCGCATCGCCACCGCCCCGACCAGCGACTCCGGCAGGTTGGAGAAGAAGATCGCCACGAGCAGCGTGTAGCTCGCGCCCTCGACCAGCGACACGCCGAGGGCGAGGTTCTCGGGGACCCCGTCGAGGGTGACCGCGGCGAGGAGGGCGAAGCCCACGCCGCCGGCGCCCGACTCGACCTTCTTGCGCTGCCCCTTCTTCTCGCTGCCGGCGACGTAGCGGTCGAGGAGCGCGTTGGCGATCACGAAGGTCGTGCCGCCGAGCACCAGCCCGATGCCCGCCCGCCACGCCCCGCCGAGCTCGTAGGCGTCGGGGAAGAGCTCGAAGCAGAGGGCCGAGATCAGGGCGCCGCTGGCGAACGCGAGGACGATCCCGGTGAACTGCTCCGGCGCGCGCCAGTAGGCACCGAGCACCCCGCCGATCACCAAGGCGCTCGACGCGATGAGCGCGAAGACGATCGCCTCGCCCATCGGTCAGGCCGGGGTGCCTGACTTCTCGCGGCGGCGCGTCGCCGGCTTGGGCTTCGGGCGCCCCGTGCCGCAGATCACCTGGTCGAGCTCCTGCAGGCTCGCCTCGATCGAGCGCATGAGCGGCCAGGCGTCGTCCATCTGGTCGCGGTCGGCGACGATGCCGAAGTCGACGTGGTCGCGGTAGCTCAGGCAGGTGATGTTGAGGCCGGCCCCGTCGGTGATCACGGAGATGGGGTAGTGCGCCTCGAGTTTCGCGCCCGCCAGGAAGAGCGGGTTGCGCGGCCCGGGCACGTTGGAGATCACGACGTTGAGCGGCCGCAGCCGCTCGAGGCCGCCGACCTGCGCGGTCACCCGCGAGGCGCGCGCGAAGACCGCCGGCGGGACGAAGCGCGTGACGTCCTGGAGGATGTCGGCCGGCACCGCCTGGAAGCGCGACTTCGCCACCGCCATCGTCTCGTGCGCCTGCAGCAGCCGCGCGCGCGGGTCCTCGACGTTCGTCGGAATCGGGACGAACATCATCGAGACCCGGTTGCCGAACGTGCGCGCCTGGTCGGGCGTCCGCGTCGAGAGCGGCACCATCGCGACGAGCGGGTCGTCGGGCAGCTCGTCCTGGGCGATGAGCCACTCGCGCAGCGCGGTCGCGCAGAGGCCGATCACCACGTCGTTGACGGTGACCCCGAGCGCGTTCTTGAGGGCCTTCATCCGGTCGAGCGAGACGGAGCCGTACGCGTAGCGCCGGTGGGGCGAGATGCGCGAGTTGAAGCGCGTCTGCGGAGCGCGGACCGTCGCGGTGTCGAGGACGTTGCCGTCGGGCCCGCCCGGCAGCACGCGCCGGGCGAGGCGGCCCACGGTCGGCGCGCCCGGCAGCGAGCCTACGCCGGGGAGCACCTCGAGGTTGGCGAGCGCCGAGGGCACGGCGCGCGCGGCGCGCAGCGGCTGGCGGGGCAGGTTGACGAGGCCGCGGGCGAGCATCTCCGCCTGCGACGGGTTCCGGTCGGGTCGCCACGGGCCCGCCGGCGGGATCTCCCTGCCCTCCGGGCTCTCGTCGAGCAGCACGGAGAGGATCTCGGCGCCCGACATGCCGTCGACGGCCGCGTGGTGGACCTTGGTCATCAGCGCGACGTGCCCGTCCTCGAGCCCGTGGATCAGGTAGACCTCCCACAGCGGATGGGTCCGGTCCAGCGGCCGCGCGAAGATCCGCGCCACCGTCTCGGCGACCTGCTGCGGCGTGCCGGGCGGCGGCACGGCGCTGTCGCGGATGTGGAAGTCGATGTCGAAGTCCGGGTCCTCGATCCAGTACGGGTGGTCGAGGTCGAACGGGAC
>JAUJME010000428.1 GCA_030447005.1 Solirubrobacteraceae bacterium
GGTCGCCGTTCCGGCGGGTCTCGGCGCCGCCGTCCACGCAGCGTTCGGAGTCAAGGACAGCCTACGCAGAGTCGCGGCCAGGATCGGCTGTCGGGCGCGCCGCGCCGCCTCCGTTCGGCACGCGCCGCTCAGCCGGTCCGTGCGCTGAGCGCCGCGTCGTCGAGCGCCGCCTGCACGACCCCGCCGAGGCGCTCGACGGCCTGGTCGAGCTCAGCTTCGGGGAGGTGGCTGAAGGAGAGCCGCATCTCGTTGGCACCCTCCCCGGAGGAGTAGAACGGCTGCCCGGGCACGTAGGCGACCCCGGCGGCGGTCGCCGCCGGGCGCAGGGCGATCACGTCGAGCCCCTCGGGGAGGGTGACCCACGTCAGGAAGCCGCCCTCCGGCTCCGTCCACGAGCACCGTGGCGGCAGATGGCGCTCGAGCGCCGTTCGGAGCGCGCGCCAGCGCGACGCGTAGAGCTCCCGCGCCGCCGGCAACCGTCGCTCGAAGTGTCCCGCGCGCCCGTACTCCTCGACCATCCGCTGGCCGAGGGCGCCCGCGCACTGGTCCGTGTTCTGCTTCGCGGCCGCCAGCTCCGCGAGCACGTCGGCGGGGCCGGCCGCCCAGCCGAGCCGCACGCCGGGAAAGAAGACCTTGGAGAACGTCCCGGCCTGGACGACGAGGTCGGGCGCGAGCGACCACAGCGAGGGAAGCGCCGATCCGTCGAACGCGAGCTCTCGGTAGGCGACGTCCTCGAGGATCAACACGCCGTGGCGCCGGCAGAGCTCCACGAGCGCTTGCCGGCGGGCGAGCGGGAGCGTCCGGCCCGTCGGATTCTGGTACTCGGGGATGACGTAGAGGAACTTCGGGCGCAGCCCGGCGTCGAGCGCCTCGGCCAGCGCCTCGACGCGCAGGCCGTCGTCGTCCATCGCGATGCCGTGGACGTTCGCCTCGATGCCGGCGAAGGCCAGGAGCGCGCCGAGGTACGTCGGCGCCTCGACGGCGATCGCGTCGCCCGGATCCACGAGGGCCTGGCACATGAGCTGGATGCACTCCATCCCGCCACTCGTGACGATCACCTCCGCGCGCTCGGGGCGCCGCCCCTGGAGCTGCTCCTGGCGGTCGGCGAGGTACTCGCGGACGCTCGGCAGTCCCTCGCACGGCGTGTACTGGAGCGCGACGCCGGGGTCGTCGCGCACGAGCCGCGTGACGATCTCGTCGAGTACCTCGCCCGGGAAGGTCGCGGGGTTGGGGAAGCCGCCCGTCATGGCCAGGACGCCGGGCGGGACGCCCGCGAGGATGGCGGTCAGCTCCGGGCTCGTGCGCGCCTGGGCGCGCCGGGCGAAGCGGCCCGACCAGCCCTTAGCCGCCATCGACACGGAAGGCGAGTGCGCTGTCCTCACCGGCGTCGAGGCGCGCGACGTGCTCGGCCCAGTTCGTGAGGTCGGAGAGCGGTGTGCCGTCGGCCATCCGGTCGAGCATCGCGCGTTCGGCGCGACCGATCGCCTCGGCGCTATCGAGCGCGGCGAGGACCTGAGCCGGGGGTGCGATGACCACGCCGTCATCATCGCCGAACACGATCGCCTCGGGCCCGACCTCGACGCCGCCGCAGCGGACCGACGTCCCGATCGGCGCCCGCGCCACCGTCGTGCCGGACATCGGCAGCGTCCCGCGCGCGAACACCGGCAGCCCGACCCGGCGCAGGCCCGACACGTCGCGGCAGAAGCCGTCGATGACCACCCCAGCAACGCCGCGCCGGCGCGCCTCCGTGGCGAACAGCTCTCCGAGGACGGCCTTGCGGTGGCCGTTGCCCGCAACGACGAGCACATCGCCCGCCCGCGCCTGCGCGAGGGCGCTGAGGACGGGGAGATGGTCGTCCTCGGCGACGACGGTCAGCGCCGGCCCGGCGAAGCGGACATCGGGCACCATGGCATGGATCTCGTGATCGACCACCGGCAGAGACTTGTCCGCGTCACACAGGGCCGACACCTCCACCTCGAGCAGGCGGCCGATGAAAGCTTCGGGGTCCGGAACCACGGCCACACCGTACCCGCGTTCTCTGCGCCGGATCGAGCGGAAGAAGACCACCCGCCCGGACGGGCACCCGCGCCGGGCTCAGCAGCGAGGGCAAGACGAAACACCACATGGCCGTGAGAACTTCACCTCGTATGAGGCCGGTGTGTTGCGGTACTGCCTCGCGC
>JAUJME010000060.1 GCA_030447005.1 Solirubrobacteraceae bacterium
GGCGCGTCGTTGTCGTTGTGCAGGACGTAGAGCTGCCCGAGCCCCGTCGCGACCGAGGAGTCCGCGAAGGCGGTGAAGCGGCCGTCGGGCCCGAAGACGTCGGCGTCGTTGGCGCCCTCGTCGATGTCGCGGCCGCCCTCGGGGGTCACGACCGCGCCCGTGCCGAGCACGCGCAGGTGGACCACCCCGGCGCTCGTCCCGTAGGCGACCCGCTGGACGGCCGGGCCGCCGCCCGCGGTGGTGATGATCGGGGTGACGATGTTGCGATGGGGGGCGCTGGTCAACGAGTAGACGAACCTGACCGGCGTGGCGCCCTCGTCGACGGGCTGCAGGCCGCTGCGGCCGGCGTCGCCGCCGAAGAAGGGCCAGTGCACCGCGGCGGCGGTGGCCGGGAGGGCGAGGAGGAGGGCGGCGAGCACGCCGAAGATCCGTGAGGTCATGCCGGGTCATTCGCTAAGCGCCCGGATCCGGTTCAACGCTGGTCCGCGTAACCGCCGGCCGGGGGCGGCGTACCGCTGTCAACCTCTGGTCAACAGGAGTGGGAGGAGCGGACGATGGCGACGCTCGAGTCGCGGGTGCAGGCCCTGGAGGAGCGCGCGGCCGCGCTCGAGGGAAGGCTGGCCGGCGGCGGCTGGGGACCCGAGGCGCCGCTGTGCGCTTCGCCCGCCCGCGAGCCGTTGCCTCCCGCGGTCACAACCGCTCCGCCGGCTCCCCAGCCGGCCCGTCCGCCGGCGCCTCCGCCGGCCGCTCCTGCCCACGCCTCCCTGTCGCTCGAGGACGTGCTCGGCGGCCGGGTCCTCGCCTGGGTGGGCGGGGTGGCCGTGGCGATCGGCGTCATCCTGATGCTCGCCATCGCGGCGTCGAAGGGCTGGATCGACGAGGGCGCCCGCACGGCGATCGCCGCGGGCGTCTCGCTCGCGCTCCTCGGCTTCGGGGGGCGGCTCCACGAGCGCCGCGGGCGCACGGACGCCGGGCTCGCCGCCGCGGCGGCGGGCATCGTCGGGCTCTTCGCGACGCTCGCCGTCGCCGGCCAGGTCTACGCCCTCGTCGGCTCCTTCGCCGCCCTCGTCCTCGCGCTGGCGGTCGGCGCGACGGCGACCGCGCTGGCCGTCCGCTGGCGGGCGCCCGGATTCGGCGCGCTCGGCATCGGCGGCGCGCTGCTCGCTCCCGTACTCGTGGGCGCGGAGGTCTCGGACGCGCGGACGATCGCGCTCGTGGCGGTGGCCTCCGCCTCGGCGACCGGGGTCCTCCTCACGCAGCGCTGGACGTGGCTGGCGTTCGGCACCTTCGCCATCTCGACGCCGCAGTGGCTGTGGTGGCTGGTCGAGGAGCAGCGTGGGGCGTTGGCGGTCGTCGTCGTCCTGTCGGGGTTCGGCGCCCTCAACCTGCTCGCAGCGGCCGGCTTCGAGCTGCGCTCGCGCGCGCCCGGGTTGCGCCGCTCCGCCGTCTTCCTGCTGGCCCTCAACGCGCTCGTGCTCGGCCTTGCCGGCTACTACGGGCTCCAGGCCGCGGACGCGCCGGCCGCCGGCCGGGTGTGGCTGGCCGCCCTCGCCGGCATCCACCTCGCCGCCGGCCTGTCGGGCGGGCGGTCGCGGCGGGTCTCGCACGAGCTGGCGCTGGTGTGCGCCGGGCTCGGGGTCGTCCTGGCCGACGTCGCGTTGACGACCTTCCTCAGCGGGCCGGTCCTCGTCCTCGGCTGGGCCGCGGCGGGGACGGGGTTGGCCGCCTGGGCCCGCCGCCGCCGCCCGCGGGCGGCCGACGAGCTCTTCGCGGGTGCCGGAACGGGCGCGCACCTGACGCTCGCGCTCGCGCACGCGGTCGCGCTCGACGCGCCGCCGACGCTGCTCGGCGGGACCGGGACCGGGGCCGGCGAGCCGGCGGGGCTGCTCGCACTCTGCGCGGTGGCCGCCGGCTGCTTCGCCTCGGGACGCGTCGCCGAGGACGGCCGGCGGGAGTGGCGCACCTGGCTGGACGCCGCCGGCCTCGCGGTCCTCGCGTACACGACGGCGATCGCCCTGGACGGTGTCGCGCTCACCGTGGCCTGGGCAGGAGAGGCGGCGGCCCTCGGCGCGGTGGCCCGCCGGGCTCGCGACGAGCTCGGGGGCTGGGGCGCCGTCGCGTTCCTCGGCGGCGCCGGGGCCTACGCCCTCGCGACCCTGGCTCCGCCGACCGCCCTGCTCGAAGGGCTGGCCGATCCCGCGGCCGCGGCCGCCGCCCTCGGCGCCTGGGCGGCGGCCGCGCTGTTCCTCGGCGCGCGCGGGCTGCCGGCCGGTCATCGGGTGGGCACGGCACCGCTGCTCGGCGCAGCGGTGCTCGCCCTGCTCCACCTGGCCTCCACGGAGCTCGTCACCGTGGCCGAGCTCGGCTCGCAGCAGCGCGGACAGGCGCTGCTCAGCGCGTTCTGGGCGCTGTGCGGGGTCGGCGCCCTCGTCACCGGGCTCCTCCGCGACGCGCGCGCCCTGCGGCTCGGGGCGCTCGGCCTGCTCGGCGTGACCGCGGGCAAGGTCTTCCTCTACGACCTCGCCTCGCTGACCTCGATGTACCGCGTCGCCTCCTTCATCGCCCTCGGCCTGCTCCTGCTCTGCGGCGCCTTCGCCTGGCAGCGGCTGCGGCCCGGCGGCCTGCCGGACCTGCGAGGGGTGCCCGACGCCCTGCGCTGAGCCGGCGACCCTCAGAGGAACCCGAGCACGCCGTAGCGCAGCGACGGCAGCGCGAGCATGACCGCGGCCAGCACGGCGCAGGCGACGAGCGGCGCGCGGAGGTTCGCGTGCATGGGGTCGCGCACCCAGAAGAAGATCAGCAGCAGCGCGAGGAACGGGAAGAGGAGGGCGCCGGCCGCGCTCAGGGAGACGATGACGACGTCGGACGAGACGCGCGGGCGCGGCAGGCCGGGCGGGCGCACCGCCGCGAAGCGCGCCCGCCGCTCGGACTGGTGGCGGCGGTGCGCTTCGAGGTCGGCGCCGCAGACCGCGCAGCCGGCGGCGAACGGCGTCACCGGCACGCCGCAGGCGGGACAGCGGCGCGCGTTGGCCATCCTCCCGCCCGCCGCCCTACTCGATCTCGAACCTCACGCGCCGGCCGCCGATCGTGCCGCGGACCGTGTCGCCCTTCCCGGTCGTCAGCACGCCGGTGATCCCGCCCGGCGCGGTCAGCGTGAGGCGACCCCGGTTCTCGGTTGCGCTGCCGCTCACGCGCACCCCGCGGAACACCTCGAACGCCCTGAGCGTCGCGCGCTCGCGGGTCAGGGTCGCCGAGCCGCCGCGGAGGCCCGGGAGGCGGATGCGGCCCTCCGAGATCTCGCCCGCGTTGGCGACGAGACGGGTGAACTCGAGCAGCGTGATCTGGACCGCCGTGGTGACGCGCCCGATCGCCCGCGGCAGGCCACGGGCCGGCCGCAGGTCCTCGATCGACTCGGGCAGGAACGGCGCCCGCACGATCGAGCGCCGCGGGACCCGCTCGCAGTTGGCCACCGGCCGGCCTGCGAGGAAGTTGGCCATCGCGTCGATCGAGCAGTTGGAGGGGTCCGAGCCGAGGACGGAGTGGCCGACCCCGGGCACCGCCAGGACCCGCGCGTTCGGGTACTGGGCGGCGGTGCGCCGCGCGTCCTCGAGCGGCGTGCGCAGGTCCTCGCGCCCGGCGAGGATGAGCACGGGCACGTTGGGGCCGCGGGTCTCGACGCCCTCCGGCTTGGGGGTGCTCGGCCACTCGAGGCACGCCGTGGCCAGCGAGTTGCGCAGGACGACGGTCGGCCCGAACGGCGCGAACGTCGACCGCGGCCGGGCGGCGATCGCGCGCGCGAGCGCCTCGCGGCGCCCCGCGACCGGCGACTCCGGCGCCCAGGGCAACTGGCCCTCGACGCAGCTCGTCGCCAGGAAGCGCGCCGGGTTGACCGCGTCGATCTCCTGCTCGGCCTCGAACGACGCCTCGAGCGCGACGAGCAGGCGCAGCAGCGGCGCAGGGTCGCCGATCGCCCCCGACGCGATGGCGGCGGGCAGCTCCGAGCGCAGGATGGGATCGACGTCGGAGGAGGCCACGAGCGCGTAGACGTCGTCCACCGTCACCCGCGCGGCGCGCGTGCGGCCGGTGGGCAGGACGGCGCGGCCGCGCAGCGGGCGGCGCTGGAGGCGGCGGACCAGGCTCGCGAGCGCCCGGGTCGGCTCGGTGACGAACTCGCACCCGGGCGGGAAGCAGACCTCGCGCAGCACGCGCGGCAGGCCGAGCTGGCGCAGCGTTCCGAGCACGTCGGATCCGTTGACGCGGTCGGGGGAGTCGAGCACCAGGCCGGCCGTCCGGGCGGGGAACCGCCGCGCGTACTCGCCGGCGACGGTCGCGCCGTAGGAGACGCCGTAGAGCGTGAGCTTCTCCACGCGCAGGGCCGCGCGCACGTCCTCGAGGTCGAGCGCGGTCTCGCGCGTCGTCCAGAACGGCCGGCGCGGCCCGAGCGCGTCGGCGCAGCGCCGCACGGACTCCGCGCTCGTCGAGCTCGGGCAGTCGACGGAGTCCGACGCGCCGGTGCCCCGCTGGTCGACGAAGACGAGGTCGTATCCCTCGCGCAGCGGCCGCAGCTGCGCGCCGAGCTCGCCGGCGAGCGGAGTGGCGGCCTGACCCGGGCCGCCCGTGAGGATGGCGAGGGTCCCGACCCGGGCGCCGGTGGCCGGCAGGATCGTCGTGGCGAGCCCGATGCGCCCGGCGACCCGGCCCGAGTGATCGAGAGGGACGGAGACGCGGCCGCAGGTGGAGCCGCGCGGCGCGGTCTTGCCGAACGCTCCTTCCGGACCGCACGGCGCGAACGCCGGGGCCTGGGCGCCGGCGCTCGACGGGAGGGCCAGGGCGAGCGCGGAGCACGCGCCGGCCAGCAGGGCACAGGACAGCGGACGGGACTGCGGCAAGGGGGCCACCTGTCGACGGGGGAAACGAAGCGCGAGGGCTTATACCGGATGCGGACGCGCCAGGCCAGCGCTCAACGGCGCTTCAACGCTGGCGGCCCCTCAGGCCGCCCGGAGCGCCGCGCGGCGGACCTTGCCGCTCGCCGTCTTGGGGAGCTCCGCCGCGAAGTCCACCACCCGCGGGTACTTGTAGGGCGCGGTGAGGGCCTTGACGTGGTCCTGGAGCGCCCGCGCGAGCTCCGCCGAGGGGGCGAAGCCGTCGCGCAGGACCACGACCGCGCGCACCACCGCGCCGCGCTCCTCGTCGGGCGCGGCGACCACGGCGGCCTCGGCGACCGCCTCGTGCTCGACGAGCGCGGACTCCACCTCGAACGGGCCGATCCGGTAGCCGGCCGAGATGATCACGTCGTCGATGCGGCCCTCGAAGTGCAGGAACCCGTCATCGTCGCGGCGGACGCGGTCGCCGGTCCGCCACGGGCCGGAGGGCGCCGCGCCGTCGAGGTAGCCGAGGAAGAACGTGGGCACGGTCGCCGGGTCGGCCACGAGCTCGCCGTCGACGACGTCGAGCGAGACGCCGGGCAGCGCCCGCCCCATCGAACCGGGTCGCGCCGGCTCGCCGAGCGGCATCCCCGTGAGCTGGCCCGTCTCCGTCTGCCCGTAGCCGTCCCGGATCCAGACGCCGGTCGCCTCGTGCCACGCGCGGAGGATCTCGGGGTTGAGCGCCTCGCCGGCGGCGACGAGCCCGCGCAGCGCCGGGAGCGGCCGCAGGCCGGTCCGCTTGGCGATCACCCGGTACTCCGTCGGCGCCATGCAGAGCACGCCCACCCGCTCCCGCTCGGCGATGGCGAGCCGCTCGGCGGGCTCGAAGCGCGCGTCGTGCAGGAGCGCGGGCGCGCCCCGCAGCCACGGGGCGATGAAGACGTTGCGCGCGGACTTCGACCAGCCCGAGGCGGCGGTGCACCACACGAGCTCGCCCGGGCGCGCGTCGAGCCAGTGCTCGGCCTGCACCCGCTGGCCGCCGAGGTAGCGCTGGCCGTGCAGCGCGGCCTTCGGCTCGCCGCTCGTCCCGCTCGTGAAGGTGATCAGGCACGGGTCGGCCGGCGCGAGCTCGGCGGCCGGCGCCGGCTCGGCGGCCAGCAGGTCGTCCTCGCCGAGCAGGAGCACCTCGGCGCCGCCCGTCCCGGCGGCGGCCAGCTCGGCGGCGTTGCGCGGGTCGGCGACGATCAGCTTCGGCCGCGCGGCGGCGATCCGCAGCGCGAGGTCCTTGGCCCGCAGCTGCTCCGTGCACGGCAGCGCCACCGCCCCGAGCCGGAAGCACGCGACCATGGTCAGCACCCACTCCGGGCGGTTGCCGATCAGCGTCATCACGACGTCGCCGCGACGGACGCCGCGGGCGGCGAGCGAGCCCGCTGCGCGGGCGGCCCCGCCGGCGACCTCGCCGAAGGTCCACTCCCGGCGGGCCCCGTCGCGCGAGAGCTCGACGAGGGCGAGGGAGCCGGGCGCGGCGGCGCCGACGACGTCGCGGGCGAAGTTCACGGGCCGTGAGGCTAGAGGTGAGGGGCTCCTGAGGGGCGGGTGAGGGCGATTCCTTATGGTCGGCGGTACCCCGCGACGCAAGGATCCGCCCGTGACCTCCTCCGCCTCCCCCGACCCCATCGTCTCCGCCGTCGACCTGCGCCGCACCTACGGCGAGGGCGACGCCGCCGTGCACGCCCTCGCCGGCGTCACCGTCGACTTCCCGGCGGGCGGCTACACCGCCGTCATGGGGCCCTCGGGGTCGGGCAAGTCGACGCTGATGCACCTGCTCGCCGGGCTCGACCGGCCGACCTCCGGCACGGTGGCCGTGGCGGGCGCCGAGCTCTCGTCGCTCGACGACGCGGCGCTCACCCGGTTGCGGCGCGACAAGCTCGGCTTCGTCTTCCAGGCCTTCAACCTCGTGCCCGTGCTCAACGCGGAGGAGAACGTCCTCCTGCCCCTCACCCTCGCCGGCCGCGACCCCGACGCCGAGTGGCTCGAGCACCTGCTCGGCACGGTCGGGCTCCAGGACCGCCGCACCCACCGCCCGTCGGAGCTCTCGGGCGGCCAGCAGCAGCGGGTGGCGGTCGCCCGCGCGCTCGTCCACAAGCCCGCGGTGGTCTTCGCCGACGAGCCGACGGGCAACCTCGACTCCGCCTCCTCGGCCGAGGTCCTCACCCTCCTGCGCCACGCGGCCGACGACTTCGGCCAGACGATCGTGATGGTGACCCACGACGCGCAGGCGGCCTCCTACGCGGACCGCCTCGTGGTCCTCGCCGACGGCCGCGTGGTCCGCGACACGGACGCCGGCGACGCCGAGAGCGTCCTCGACGTGATGAAGGCGGTCTCGGCATGAACCGCCTGGCGCTGCGCGGCCTGCGCGAGCGCAAGGCCCGGACCGCGTTCACGCTGCTCGCCGTCGTCCTCGGGGTGGCGCTGATCGCCGGGACCTTCGTCTTCACCGACACCATCGGCAGGTCGTTCGACCGGCTGGTCGCCTCGACGGGGGAGAACGTCGACGTCAAGGTGCTGCCGCGACAGGACGACTCCTTCGACGAAGGCGCGCCGCTCACGATTCCCGAGGGGCTCGTCCGGCGGGTGGAGGGCCTCGAGGGCGTCCGCGGGGTGTCGCCGGGCTACGAGCAGGCGCCGATCACCCTCGTCGACGACCGCGGCCGGCGGATCGGGCCGAGCACGGGCGCCCCGACGTTCGCGTTCTCCGCGCGGTCGGAGCGCTTCGACGCGTTCGACTACCGCGGGCGCCAGCCCTCGGCGCCCGGCGAGATCGCCGTGGGGCAGAGCGCCGCCGAGCAGGCGGGGCTCGAGCTCGGCGATCGGGTCCGCGTGCAGGGCGCCGGCCCCGTGCGGGCCTACCAGCTCGTCGGCATCTCGACCTTCGGGGGCGCGGGCGCGCTCGGCGGCGCCGCGTTCGCGGTGCTCACGCTGCCGGAGGTCCAGGCGCTGGCCGGCGACCGCGGCCGCATCACCGAGCTCGCGCTCGAGGCCGACCCGGGTGTCGCACCGGCCGCGCTGCAGGCGCGGGTGGCGGCCGAGGTGGGCCGCGGCTACCGCGTTCGCACGGGTGCCGAGGACCAGGCGGCCAACGCGCAGGACTTCAGGGAGATCCTCTCCTACCTGACGATCGGGCTGCTCGTCTTCGGGATCATCTCCCTGCTGGTCGGCGCCTTCGTGATCTTCAACACCTTCACGATCACGGTCGCCCAGCGCACGCGCGAGTTCG
>JAUJME010000429.1 GCA_030447005.1 Solirubrobacteraceae bacterium
ACTCGCGCGGCGGCGTCGAGGCGGGCATCGGCGCGATCGAGCAGTACGCCGAGCTCGGCCCGCTGCACCGCGGCCGCTCGCTGGCGGGCGGCTGGGAGGCGACGGACCTGATGGTCCACGAGCCGCACGGCGTGGTCGCGCTGCTCGTCCCGTGGAACGACCCGGTGGCGATCGCGTGCGGCCAGCTCGCCGCCGCGCTCGTGACGGGCAACGCCGTCGTGCTCAAGCCGTCGGAGAAGACGCCGCTGTCGGCGCTGCGGGTGGCGGAGCTGCTCGAGCTGCCGCCCGGCGTGCTCAACGTGCTGCTCGGCGACGCCCGCGCCGGCCGCCCCCTCGCCGCCCATCCCGGCGTCGATTGCGTCATGCACACGGGCTCGGTCGCCACGGGGCGCGAGGTCGCCGCCGTCTGCGCGCAGACGGGCCGCAAGGCGCTGCTCGAGCTCGGCGGCAAGGACGCGCTGATCGTCGACGAGGGCGTCGACCCCGCCTGGGCGGCCGAGCAGGCGGCCACCGGCGCGTGGGCCAACGCGGGGCAGATCTGCACGTCGGTCGAGCGCATCTACGTCCACGAGGCGATCGCCGAGGCGTTCCTCGGCGAGCTGGCACGGCTGGCCCGCGAGCGGAAGGTCGGCCCCGGCCTCGACCCCGCGACGGAGATGGGCCCGCTGGTGGACACCGCGCAGCGCGAGGTCGTCCACCGCCACGTCGCCGAGGCGCTCGACGCGGGCGCCGAGCGGGTGGCCGGGGGAGAGATCCCCGAGGGCGCCGGCGCGTTCTACCCGCCGACGGTCCTCGCGGGCGTCGACGAGACGATGACCGTGATGCGCGAGGAGACCTTCGGCCCGGTTGCGCCCGTGCAGGTCGTCCCGGACTTCACGGCCGCGCTGTCGGCGGCCAACGCGACGGGCTACGGCCTGGCCGCCACCGTCCTCACGCCCTCGCAGGCCAACGCGCAGCGGGCGTGGCGCGAGCTCGCGGTCGGCACCGTGAAGATCAACGCGGTCTTCGGCGGCGCGCCCGGCGGCGCCGCGGAGCCGCGGCGGGCGAGCGGCTCGGGCTTCGGCTTCGGCCCCGAGCTGCTCGACGAGCTCACGCAGACGAAGGTCGTCCACTACGCGCCCGCGCCCTAGCCTCCGCCCACCCGGCCCCTAGCCTTCGCCCACAGGTAGCGCCCGTATAGCTCCGCCCAGTCGGCGACGCCCGCCGCGAGGTGGCCGAGCGGGCCGAGGACGAGCCACGCCGCCGCGCGGCGGCGTGGCGGCAGGGGCGGGAGGGAGCCCGGGCCGGTCACCCACCCGACGCTATCGTTGCGCGCTGCCCATGGCCTCCCCCGTCGCCACCACCGTCACGGAGCTGCCCGAGTCGCGCGTGCGCGTGGAGGCCGAGGTCTCCCCCGAGGAGATCGAGCGCCGCCTCGCGCAGGCCGCCCGCGCCCTCGGCCAGAGCATCCGCGTCCCCGGCTTCCGCTCGGGCAAGGTCCCGCCGCCGGTGATCATCAAGCGCGTCGGCCGCGAGGCGGTCCTCGACGAGGCGATCCGCGACTCGCTGCCGCGCTGGTACACCGCCGCGATCGACGCCGCCTCGATCGTCCCGGTCGGCGAGCCGCAGGTCGACATGGGCGAGCCGCCGCCCGAGGGCGAGCCGCTGCGCTTCTCGATCGAGATCGGCGTGCGGCCGACCGCCGAGCTCGGCGAGTACAAGGACATCGAGGTCGGCCGCCGCGAGCCCGAGGTCTCCGACGAGGCCGTCGACGCGGAGATCGACCGCCTGCGCGAGCGCACCGCCACGCTCGACACCGTCGAGCGCCCCGCCGGCGAGGGCGACTTCGTGGTCATGGACTTCCTCGGCTCGATCGAGGGCGTCCCGTTCCAGGGCGGCGAGGGCCGCGACCAGATGGTCGAGCTCGGCTCGGGCCGCCTCGTGCCGGGCTTCGAGGACCAGCTCCAGGGCGCCTCGGCGGGCGACGAGCGGACGGTCCGCATCACCTTCCCGGACGACTACGGTGCCGAGGAGCTGGCCGGCAAGGACGCCGAGTTCGCCGTGACGGTCAAGGAGGTCAAGGAGAAGCGCCTGCCCGAGCTCGACGACGACTTCGCCGCCGACCAGGGCTTCGACACGATCGACGAGCTCCGCGCCGACCTGCGCGAGCGCGCCGCCGAGGGCGAG
>JAUJME010000061.1 GCA_030447005.1 Solirubrobacteraceae bacterium
CGGCGCAGATCGCCGGGTACAGCGTGCCGGTGATCGCCTCGTCGACGCGATCGGTGAAGTGGGAGATCTGGGCCGCCAGGGTGATCGCGCCCACGCCGGCGATCCCCAGCGCCGCCTCCGTGCTCAGCACCGCCGCCTGGGCGATGACCACCGCGGACGCGCCCGCGACGAAGATCGGCCAGCCGAAGCGCGCGTAGCCCCCGAGCGCCGAGCGGTCCCACCGCACGCGCAGCGGGTGCGGCGAGCTCCACACCGCGACCGCGGCCGCCGCCCACGCGCCGGCCACCAGGCCCCCGAACAGCGCCCAGTAACCCGCCCCGGCGATGGCGAGCGCCAGGGCCACCGCGAACGAGACGAGCGGGTCGACCGCCTGGAGGAGGCGCTGGCGGACGAACGCCATCTGGCGGTAGTGGATCCACAGCGGCGCCTGGAAGGCGGCGGCGGGGAGCGCGGCGAGCAGGAGCAGCCCCGGCGCGATGAGCTCGTCGCGGCCGTAGACGAGCGCGACGACCGGCAGCAGCGCGGCGAGCACCACCATCATCGCGAGCGTGAGCGCGAGCTCGAAGGTGAACGCGAGCTGGAACGCGCGCGCCTGGTCGGCGTCGTCCTGCTGGACGTAGCGGTCGCCGATCCCGACCTGCCGCAGCCAGGCGACCATCCCGAGGGAGACGAGCAGGATCCCCCAGACGCCGTAGTCGGCGCGGGTGAGGAAGACGGCGAGGACGAACCCCTTGAGCAGGTTGAGCGCGCTGACCCCGACCAGGAACGTCCCGTTGACGATCGTCCCGCGCGCGGTGTGCTGGCGCATCGTGCGCCCGGCGGGGAGGGCGGCGCGGCGGTCGTCCACGCCGGACATTGTGCTTCAGCGCCCCGCCGACGCGTGCAGCCGCGCCCAGCGGCGGGCGGCCCGGCCGCGCTCCCCCGGCGCCAGCCCGCGCGCCGCGGCGCCGAGCACGTTGATCGCCGCGACGGCGCGCGCCACCGGCGCCCCGCGCCGGCGCTCGAGCCAGTCGTAGGTCGCCCGCAGCCAGCGCGCGGTGCGCTCGTCCGGGCCCCACGACTGGGCGATGGCGGCCGACTCGTGGTGGCGGACCCGCGCCCGCGGCTCATACCGCGTCGCCCAGCCGGCGCGCGCGAGCCGCCAGCCCAGGTCGAGATCCTCGGCGTAGAGCCACTGCGCCGGGTCGAAGCCGGCGACGGCGTCCCACGCCGGGCGGCGGACGAGCAGGAAGGCGCCGACCGCCCACGGCACGCGGCGCGGGCGTTCGGGATCCCACGCGGCCTCGAGGCACGTCGCGTCCGCCCAGCGGCGGCTGAGCGCGCCGAGGCCGAGGTTGAACGCGAGGATGAAGCGGAGGGTGGGGAAGGGGTGGACGGAGTGCTGAGTCGAGCCGTCGGGGCGCAGGAGGCGGGGCGCGACCGCGCCCGCGGCCTGATCGCGCGCGCCCGCCTCCAGCAGCGCGGCCAGCGCGCCCGGCTCGAGCGCCACGTCGGCGTTCGCGGGCGCGATCCACGCCGCCTCGGACGCGGCGGCCGCCACCAGGTTGACCGCCGCGCCGTAGCCCGGGTTGTCGGGCCGTTCGATCAGCGAGACCCAGGGGAAGGCGGTGCGGACGAGCTCGGCCGAGCCGTCGGTGGAGCCCGCGTCGACCACCCACACCGCGGCGCGGCCCGCGTCGGCCTCGGCCCGCAGGGACTCCAGGCAGGTGCGGAGCAGCTCGCGGGTGTTCCAGGACACGACCGCGACGGCGACGGGCGGGGGCACGGCTCACGCGAAGCTAGCATCCGGGCGGCGTGCGGATCCTCACGGTCGGCAACCTCTATCCGCCGCACCTCGGGGGCTATGAGCTCTCCTGGCAGCGGGCCGTCGACGCCCTGCTCGCCCGCGGCCACGACGTCGCCGTCCTCACCACCGACACTCCGCCGCCGCCGGGCGGGCCCCCCGACCCGCCGCACGTCTCCCGCACGCTGCGCTGGTACTGGCGCGCCCACGCCTGGCCGCGCTTCGGCCTCCGCGAGCGGGCGGCGATCGAGCGCCACAACGCCGGAGTCCTCGCCCGGGCGGTGGCGGCGCTGCGGCCCGACGCGGTCGCGTGGTGGTCGATGGGCGGCATGTCCCTGAATCTGATCGAGCGCGTCCGCCGCGCCGGCCTTCCCGCCGTCGGCTTCGTGCTCGACGACTGGATGGTCTACGGGCCGCAGGTCGACGCCTGGCAGCGGGTCGCCCGCCGCGTGCCCGCCCGTCGAGGGCTCTCGCTGGGCGCGGCGGCGCGCTGGCTGTTCGTCTCGGAGGCGACGCGCGGGCCGGCTCTCGCCCGCCACGTGCTGCCCGACACCGGCGTGCTGCCGCTGGCCGTGGACCCGGCGTTCACGGTGGCGCCGCCCACGGATGCATGGGAGTGGCGGCTGCTGTACGCCGGGCGGATCGACCGCCGCAAGGGGATCGCCACGGCGGTGCGCGCGCTCGCCGCGCTGCCGGACGGCGCGACGCTGCGGATCATCGGCGCCGGCGACGACGCCCACGCCGCCGAGCTGCGCGCGCTCGACCCGGGCGGGCGGATCTCGATCGAGCCGCCGCGCGACCGCGTCGGACTCGCACGCGCCTACGCCGAGGCCGACGCTGTCGTCTTCCCGGTCGAGTGGGAGGAGCCGTTCGGCCTCGTGCCGCTCGAGGCGATGGCGGTCGGCCGCCCCGGGGTGGCCACGGGGCGCGGCGGCTCCGGCGACTTCCTGCGCGATGGCGACAACTGCCTGGCCTTCGCGGCGGGCGACGCGGCCGGCCTCGCCCGCGCGCTGCGCCGCCTGAGCGGCGACGCGGCCCTTCGCCAGCGTCTGCGTTCGGGGGGCCTGGCCACCGCCAGGCTGTACTCGGAGGCCGCGTGGCACCGCGCGGTGGAGCGCGAGCTCGCCGGAGCTAAGGTCCCGAGCCCGTGGCCCAGCCGCTGATCCGCGCCTTCCTCGCCGAGCCTGCGCTCCCGATCCAGCCGCCCGACCCGGCGCTCGGGCCGGCCTGAGCGGCGTGCTGGACGCGAGCCGCCGGCGGATCCTCGCCGAGCTGCCCGAGGACGCGCTCGTCCTCGACGTCGGCGGTTGGGCGTCCCCGTTCCCGCGCGCGGACTGGGTCCTCGACCTCATGCCCTACGAGACGCGGGGGCTCTACGGGACGGAGGGGAGCGCAGACGAGCCGGAGCGCTTCAGCGCGGAGACCTGGGTGCAGCGCGACGTCTGCGCGCGCGAGCCGTGGCCGTTCGAGGACGACCGCTTCGACTTCGCGGTCTGCTCGCACACGCTCGAGGACGTCCGCGACCCCGTCTGGGCCTGCGGAGAGCTCGCGCGGGTGGCGCGCGCGGGCTACGTCGAGGTGCCGTCGCGGCGCGAGGAGCAGTCCTTCGGCCTCCAGGGGCCGTGGACCGGGTGGGGCCACCACCACTGGCTCTGCGAGGTCGACCCGGCCGCCGACCCGCCCCGCATCGAGTTCGTCTTCAAGCACCACATCCTCCACGGCCGCGAGGACCTGCGCCGGCCGGCGGGCGGGCTGGCCGAGGAGGAGCGCGTGAGCGTCCTGTGGTGGGAGGGGGGCTTCGCGGCGCGCGAGCGGATCTTCGTCGGGCCGGGGGAGCTCGACGCCTACCTGGCCGAGGTCGCCGAGCCGCCGCCGCCGCCGGCGTCGCGCCCGCGCCGCCTCGGCCGGCTCGGCCGCCCCCGGTGATCGCGGTCGTCGTCCCCGCCCGCGACGCCGCCGCGACCCTCCCGCGGGCGCTGGCGGCGATCGCCGCCCAGGACGCCGAGCACGCGCTGATCGTGGTCGACGACGGCTCGGCCGACGCCACGGGCGAGCTCGCGCGCGCCGCGGGCGCGACCGTCCTGCGGCTGGAGGGGGCCGGCCCCGGCGCGGCGCGCGACGCCGGCGCGGCCGCCGCGCCGCCCGGCGCGCCGCTGGCCTTCACGGACGCCGACTGCTATCCGGCGCCGGGCTGGCTGGCCGCCGGGCGGCGGGCGCTCGAGGCCGCCGACCTCGTGCAGGGGCGCGTCGAGCCCGACCCCCGCGCGGCGGCCGGGCCCTACGACCGAACGGTCCGCGTCGGCGGCCTCAGCCCGCTGTTCGAGACCGCCAACCTGTTCGTCGGCCGCGCCGCGTTCGACGCGGCGGGCGGCTTCGGGGACGGGATCGCCGCCGGGCCCGAGGCCTTCGCCGGCGCGCGGGTGGCCGCCAAGCACCTCGGGGAGGACGTCGCCTTCGGCTGGCGGGTACGCCGCGGCGGCGGGCGCGTCGCCTACGCGCCCGAGGCGCTCGTCCACCATCACGTCTTCGCCCGCGGACCGCGCGAGTACGTCGCCGAGCGCCGCCGGGTGCGCCACTTCCCGTCGCTCGTGGCGCAGACGCCGGAGCTCCGCGAGGCGTTTCTGTGGCGGCGGTGGTTCCTCACCCGCCGCAGCGCCGCGTTCGACCTCGCGCTGCTCGGCGCGGCGGCCGCCGCCGCACACCGCTCGCCGTGGCCGCTCGCCGCCGCGCTGCCCTACGCGCGGCTCGCGCGGCGCGGCCCGGCGGCCGAGGTCCTCGCCGACGCGGCGGCCGCCGCCGCGCTCGCCCGCGGATCGCTCGCCGCGCGAACCCTCGTTCTCTAGCGGTACCTGGCCGAACTTACGGCCGCGCCCACTAGCCTCCGCGCCATGCGCATCGCCGTCGCCGCCGACGAGGACACCGGGGTCGCCCGCGCGGTCGTCGAGGAGCTCTCCGCCCGCGGCCACGAGCCGGTTCTCCACGGCGCGCTGGCCGACGGCGACCGGCCCGACTGGGCGTGGGCCTCCGAGGCCGCCGCGCGCGACGTCGCCGAGGGGCGCGCCGAGCAGGCCGTCGTCTGCTGCTGGACGGGGACGGGCGCCTCCATCGCCGCCAACAAGGTCCCCGGCGCGCGCGCCGCCCTGTGCGCCGACGCGACGACCGCCGAGGGCGCGCGCCGGTGGAACGACGCCAACGTCCTCGCGCTCTCCCTGCGCACCACCTCGCCGGCGGTCCTCGGCGAGATCCTCGACGCCTGGTTCGCCGGCGAGCCGTCGCCCGACGCCGAGGACCGCGCGAACGTCGAGCACCTGGCGGAGCTCGACTCCGCCTAGCCTGCGCCCGCGTCGCGCCGGACCGCGAGCAGGGCGACATCGTCGCCGTAGCCGTCGCCCGCCAGCCGCGCGATCAGGTGGTCGAGCAGGCCCCCGAGGCCGGCCGGCGCGGATTCCGTCGCGGCGCGCAGGGCGGCGAGGCGGTCGTCGGGGTCGGTCCCGCGCCGCTCGAAGAGGCCGTCCGTGTAGAGCACGAGCGTCTCTCCCGGCCCGACGACCAGAGCGTCCTCCGGCCGGTCCTCCCACCCGACGCCGAGCGGCGCAGAGACGGGCGACTGCGCGAAGGCCACCGTGCCCGAGCCATCCCGCCGCAGGACGGGCGGATGCCCGGCCGAGCAGAGCTCCACGGCGCCCGTCCGCGGGTCGAGCACGAGGTGCAGCGCGGTGGCGAAGTCGCTCGCCTCCACCACGAGGCGGTCGAGGCGGTCGAGCACCTCGCCGGGGGTGCGGCCGTCGAGGACGTAGGCGCGCAGCGCGCTGCGCAGCTGGCCCATCAGCGCGGCGGCGCGCAGGCCCTTGCCCGCAACGTCGCCGATCGCGAGGCTCACCCGCCCGTCGGGCAGGACGGTCGCGTCGTAGAAGTCGCCGCCGACGTGGACGGAGTGCGCCTGGGGCCGGTAGCGGGCGGCGAGCGTCAGCCCGGGGACGTCGGGCAGCCGCTGGGGGAGCAGGCTGCGCTGGAGCGTCTCGGAGATCCGCCGCTCGCGCTCGCGCAGCTGGGCGTGGCCGACCACGAGCGCCGCGCGCTCGCCGACCGCCTCGAGCAGCCGCAGATCCGCCGCCGCGAGGGCGCCGGGCCCCTCGGAGCACACCTCGAGGACGCCGAGCACCGCCCCGTCGAGCACGAGCGGCACGGCCGCCACCGGCCCGTCGAGCGCGGGCCGGGCGCCGGCGGCGACCGCCTCGGCGAATGGGGAGGCCGCGCCGGTCTGCGGCGCGGTGCTCGCCCGCACGCGCAGCGACGGGCCGTCCTCGTCGACGAGCGAGATCGTCGCGTGGTCGCTGGCGAGGATCGTCCGGGCGATGTCGAGCAGGTCGGTGAGGGCGGCGTCCGGGCGGGTGAGGCCGGTGAGGGTGATCGCCTCGAGCTGGGCGGCGCGCCGGGTGGCGGCCTGGGCGTCGGCGCGCGACCGCTCCGCCTCCCGCTGCCGGCGCCCGAGCGACCGCTGGGCGGCGACCAGCTCGTCGTTGAGGTCCATCACCTGCTCGACGAGGTCGTCGCGGTCCGCCCGGGCCGGCTCGGCGACCATGAGCACCGAGCCGCCCGTGCGCAGCAGCCGGACCGCGCGGTCCTCGGTCGCCTCGCCGCCCGCTCCCAGGAAGGTCAGCGTCAGCACGGTCCACTCGTCCTCCGTCGCGGCGGCGATCGCCGCCAGGAGCGCCGGGCGCTGCCCCGCGGCGAGCAGGTCGGTCACCGGCGTACCCTCGAGCGCGGGGCCGCCCGGTCCGCGGCGCAGCCCCGGGTTGGCGGCGAGGATCACGCCGTCCGCGGCGAGCTCCGCCGCGCCGAGCGCTTCGCTCGCCCACAGCAGGGCGCGGAGGGCCGCCGCCGGCTCAGCCGCGGAGGGACCCATCGGCGGCGGCGCGAGCCGCCAGCAGGCGCAGCAGGCCCTCGGGGTCCTCGGCCAGCTCGTCGGCGCCGACCGCCAGCGCGCGCCGGCGGTCGCCCCGGTAGGCCTGGCCGCCGGCCACGATGAGCGGCGGCTCGGGCAGCCGGCGCAGGGCGGCGCAGACCACGCCCGCGGCGAGCAGGTGCGCCGGCAGGGCGGTCGAGAGCGCGACGAGCTCGACGGAGTGCTCGCGGGCCAGCGCGGCGACCTCGCCGGCGGGGACGTCGGCGCCGAGCAGCATGACCTCCCACCCGTCGGCCTCGAGGAAGTCGGCGACCATCTGGCCGCCGAGGACGTGGAGCTCGCCCGGGCTGCACGAGACGATCGCGCTGCGCCCGGCCCCCACCGACGCGTCGCCGGTCAGCGACAGCGAGAGCTCCGCGAGGACGGACTGGGTGATCTGGGTGGCCAGGTGCTCCTGGGCGACGCCGATCCGCGCCTGCTCCCACAGCGCGCCGATCTCGTGGAGCGCGGGGCGCAGGACGTCGAGGTAGAGCCGCGCGACGGGCGTGCCGGCCGCCGCGGCGTCGAGGACGAGGCGGCGCGCGGAGCGCGCCTCGGGGGTGAGGATCGCGTCGAGGTAGGCGGCGCGCAGCGCGCCGAGATCGTCCTCCGCGGTCCGGGCGTGGCTCGGCGACTCCGCGGGGCGCATTGCCCGAATGGTAGGGCGGGACGCCCGCGGCGCTCGGCTACGGTGCGCCCTCATGTACGTCTCGATGTCCCGCCTGCGGGTGGAGGAGGAGCGTGCGGCCGAGCTCGTCGCCGCCTTCCGCCGGCGCTCGCGGCTCGTCGAGGGCGCCGACGGCTTCGTCGACCTCCAGGTCTGGCAGTCCGACCGCGACCGGGGCGAGCTGCTGATGGTCAGCCGCTGGCGCGACCGCGCCGCCTTCACCGCGTACATGCGTTCCGAGGACCACAGGGTCTCCCACGGGCGGATCGACCCGGAGCTCAAGGAGGCCATCCGCCTCGAGCGCCTCGAGCACCTCCACACCTACGAGGTGGTGGCGGAGTGACGGACCGCTCCGTCGCGCCGCCGAGCGGCACGCCCGCGCCGCGCGTCGCCACCAGGCCCGACGGGGCCGAGATCGACCTCGTCGCCCTCGCCCGCGAGATCTGCCGCCGCTACGACGCCGAGTTCCCCGACGAGCGCGAGCGCTACGGGCCGGCCGGGATGGCGTGGTGCGAGCACGACAACCAGCACATCCTCTTCTGGGCCGTCAACGACGTCGATGGCCCCGTCGACCTCCTCGACCAGGTCGGCTGGCTGGCGCGGGTCCTCGCCGCCCGCGACTTCCCGCTCGAGCGGCTGGCGCGCAACCTCGAGATCGGCGCCGGCGTGGTCGCCGCGCAGCTCGGCGACGAGCCGCTGGCGGCGCGGCTGCGCGA
>JAUJME010000430.1 GCA_030447005.1 Solirubrobacteraceae bacterium
CCGACGCTCATGCCGGTCGAGGCCGTCGACGCCAGCATGGACAAGGCACGGCAGCAGATCGCCGCCGACAAGGCCAGGGCCGAGGACGAGGGCTTCAAGCGCCTCAAGCAGCGGATCGACGCCGCGGCGCGCGCCGCCGGCCTGGCCCAGAAGGTGCGCACCGAGATCCGAGCTCGCGGGCTGGTCGTGCAGCTGCTCACCGACGGCGTCCTCTTCGACTCCGGCCGGGCGGAGCTCAAGCCCGGCTCCCACAAGCTCCTCAACTCACTCGCGACGATCATCCGCGACGAGCGCGACCACCCGGTGGTCGTCGAGGGCTACACCGACTCGCAGCCCATGTCTTCCGCGCAGTTCCCCTCGAACTGGGAGCTCTCGGGCGCCCGGGCGTCCAGCGTCGTGCGCCGGTTCCTCGGCGGCGGCGTGCCCATCGAGCGCCTGAGCGCCATGCAGTTCGCCCATCAGCACCCGATCGCATCCAACGCCACCGAGCAAGGACGCTCGCGTAATCGGCGGGTCGAGGTCGTCCTCACCCGCCTGAACCCCACGTCGACCCAGGGAGGGACGACCAAATGAACAAGAAGAAGCTGATGATCGCCATCCCGATCATCCTCATCGCCCTGGCAGGGGCCTACAAGTTCGTGCTCGCCAAGCCCAAGGCGGCGGAGGCCAAGCCGAAGGTCGAGGGCACGGTCTACGTGCTCGGCAAGGAGTTCCTCGTGAACCTCGCCGACGGCCACTTCGGCAAGCTGACCGTCGGCCTCGTGCTCTCGCCCAAGGACCACTCGACGGCGCCGGCCGAGGGCGGTCACGGCGCGGCGCCGCCGACGCCCCCCGAGGGCTTCGGCGCCATGCACCAGGAGGCGGTCGTGCGCGACGTCATCACCGACGCGCTGACCGGCCTGCCGCAGAAGGACCTCGTCGACGGCGAGTCCCGCGAGGCGCTCAAGGAGAAGGTCGCCCGCGACATCAAGAAGCGCACCGACGTCCACGTCGAGGACGTCCTGTTCACCGACGTCACCGTCCAGTAGAGGAAGGCGAAGCCATGTCAGAGACCGTGGAGTACGCGCCCTTCGAGGTCGGCACCGATCCGGCCGCCGCCCCCGTGGCGCCGGCCGGCGAGGGTGCCGACCTCGAGCGCCTGCACGACGTGCCCGTCGAGCTGGCGGTCGAGATCGGCCGCACGCGCATGACGATCGGCGAGACGCTCGGCCTCGGCCCGGGCGCCATCGTCACGCTCAACCGCCTCGCCGGCGAGCCCGTCGACCTCCTGGTCAACGGCAAGCCGATCGCGCGCGGCGAGGTCGTCGTGATCGACGAGGAGTTCGGCCTGCGGATCACCGAGGTCGTCTCCGCCGCGCGCCGCCTGAGCGACGCCGCCGGCCTGTAGCCGTTCGGAGCCGCCCCGCCGGATCCCGCCCGCGCGGGATACTGGCGGGGTGGCGACCGAGCCCCAGCAGCGCGAGAGCGGCCCTGCCCCCGAGATCGGGGCCGTCGCCGCGGGCCCTCCGCGCGGCCGCCCCACGCCGCCCCCCGCGCCAGTGCGGGCGGGGTACGGCATCAAGGCGTTCCTGGTCAAGGCCTACGAGGACGGCCTGACCGGCCTGGCGGCGATGGTCGCCTACAACCTGCTGCTCTCCGTCTTCCCGCTGGCCTTCGTCGCCCTGTTCATCGCGGGGCGGGTGCTGCAGTCCGGCGAGCTCGAGCGCTCCGTCCTCCTCGACCTCCAGGGGCTCTTCCCCAAGGCGACGGACTCGACGCTGCTCGACGCCCTCCAGCGCATCCAGCGCTCGTCGACGTCGTTCGGGATCGGCGCGCTCGTGGCCTCGATCTGGGTCAGCGCCTCCTTCTGGGGCGCGCTGGACACCGCGTTCTGCCGGATCTACCACCTGCAGTGCCGCTCGTGGGTGCGCCAGAAGCTCTTCGCGCTCGGGATGCTGGCGGTGGTCCTCGTGTTCGTCGCCGTCTCCGTGCTCGTGCCGGCGGCGCAGTCGATCCTCGTCCAGGGCGCCGACGACCTGCCATTCGGCCTGGCCGAGCTCCCCGGCCTGGTGTTCGCGATCTCGCTGGCCGCGGGCCTCGTGGTCCTGTTCGGAGCGCTCTGCCTCATCTACTGGCGGGTGCCCAAGGGGCCGACGCCCTGGCGCTGCATCTGGC
>JAUJME010000062.1 GCA_030447005.1 Solirubrobacteraceae bacterium
GCGGAGAGCCCGTAGCCGTGGCCGTTGGCGAGCTCGACCGCCTCGTCGAAGTCCGAGAAGCGCGCGACGCCGATGATCGGGCCGAAGGTCTCCTGCGCGTAGAGGCGGTCCTCCTGCCGGACGCCCGCCACGATCGCCGGGTGGTAGTAGAGGCCGGGCTCGGGATCCCCGACGAAGCCCTCGCGCGGCGCCGCCGAGCCGATGCGGCCCGTGGCGCTCGAGCCCAGGACCTCGTGGTGGTCCTCGATCAGCCCGAGCCAGCCCTCGTAGCGCTCCGCGAAGCGCTCGCCGAGCATCGGGCCGTAGAGGACGTCCTGGGTCGGGTCGCCGATCGGCGCGGCTCGGACCTCGGCGTCGAGGCGGCGCAGGAACTCGTCGTGGACGGCGTCGTGGACGATCGCCGTCCCCAGCGACGTGCAGCGCTGGCCCGCCGTGCCGAAGCCGGAGAAGAGCGCGCCCTCCACCGCGAGGTCGAGGTCGGCGTCGTCCATGACCACCAGCGGGTTCTTGCCCCCGAGCTCGAGGCAGGGGTTCTGGAGGTGGCGGCCGCACAGCGCGCCGATCTCCGCCCCGACGGCGGTCGAGCCGGTGAAGCCGACCTTGTCGACGAGCCCCTCGCCGAGCGCGCGCTCGAGCCCCTCGAAGGCGACCGGGCCCTCGGCCTGGACGACGTTGAGCACGCCCTCGGGCAGCCCGCCGGCGATGAAGAGCCGGGCGAGCGCGTCGCCGAGCGCCGGGGAGTACTCCGCGGGCTTCCACACCACGGCGTTGCCGCACAGCAGCGCGGGGACGAGGTACCAGGAGGGGACGGCGACCGGGAAGTTGCCCGCCGTGACGATCGCCGCCACGCCGACGGGCACCCGGAAGGTGAAGAGCTGCTTGTCGGGCATCTCGCTCGGCACGGTCTGGCCGTAGAGCCGGCGGCCCTCGCCGACGAAGAAGTCGCAGGTGTCGACGATCTCCTGCACCTCGCCGCGCGCCTCGGCGATCGGCTTGCCGACCTCGCGGGTGACGAGCTGGGAGAGCGCCTCGGCGTTGTCCTCGACCAGCCGCCCGATCGCGGCGATGACCCGGCCGCGGACCGGCGCGGGGGTCCGCGCCCAATCCGGCTGCGCGGCTCGGGCGGCGCGGCAGGCGTCGACGAAGGTCTGCGCGTCGCCGAGCGCGACGTCGGCGACCACCTCGTCGGTGTCGGCGGGGTTGGTCGAGGCGAGGCGGCCGCCCGGCGCGTCCTCGCGCGGCCGGCCGCCGATGATGGAGGCGACGGAGCGGGGCGTCATCGCGCCACCGTAGCCGAGCGGCTCAGGCCGCGGCGCGGCGGGGGCGGCGGCGCCCGGCGCGGCGCTTGGCCTCCGCGGAGGCGGCGTCGGCCTCGGCGAGCAGGTCGCCGGCGGTCTCGCCGTCCTGCGGGAAGATCGCGGCACCGAAGCTGGCGTCGAGGCCTTCGAGGCCGGCCACCGCGCCGGCGACCGCCTCCCGCAGCCGCGCCATCAGCCCTTCGGCCTCGGCCCGCCCGATCTCCGGCGCCAGGACGCAGAACTCGTCCCCGCCCTGGCGGACCACGGTGTCCTGCACCCGGACCGTGCGGGCGAGCGCCGCGCCGACCGCGCGCAGGACCTCGTCGCCCGCCGCGTGGCCGAAGCGGTCGTTGACCCCTTTGAAGCCGTCGAGGTCCAGCACGATCACCGCCAGCGGGCGCCCGTGGCGGTGGTGGCGCGAGATCTCGTAGCCCAGGCGGTCGCGCAGGACGCGGACGTTGCCCAGGCCGGTGAGGGGGTCCTCGCGGGTCAGCGCCTCGAGGCGGCGCTCGCGCGCGACACCCCGCGAGCGCGCCGCCGCGGCCAGGAGCGCGCCGGGGACGCAGACGGCGAGGGCGAGCGGCCCGGCGGCCCAGCCCAGCAGCACGCCGGCGGCGAGCGCCGCGGCGGCGAGCAGGGCGGCGATCGGCGGGGAGGCGCGCACACCGCCATCCTGCCGGGCGCTCCGGACGAACCTCAGTCGCCGGCCAGGCGGGCCTTGAGCCGCTCGAGCACGTCGACCCGCGCCGGGTCCGCGCCCCGCAGCACCGCCGTGTAGAGCGAGACGAGGTCGCCGAGCAGGATCAGCGAGACGAGCCGCTCGGTCCGCGAGACGCCCGCCGGGCGGACGATCTCGACGGCCTGGGCACCGTCGCTGATCAGGTCGGCGGTCACCTGCACGCGCGTGCGCGTGCGGGGATGGGTGTCCTCGTCGTCGAGCAGGACGGCGGCGAAGCGGCCGTGCTCAGGAGCGCTCCGCCAGCCCTCGATCTCGTTGTGGTCGAGCTCGGGCAGCTCTGAGGCGAATGCGTGGAGGTTGGCGTTCTCGTTGAGCTGGGTCTTCCAGCGGTAGGCGACCGGGGCGGTCAGCTCGGCGCCGGCGATCACCGGGACCGCGCCGTGGAGCGCGCGGGCGAGGCGCTTGGCCTCGGAGTCCTCCGGCGAGGCCGGGCCCCATTCCGCGGCGAGCCGCTCGGCGAGGGCGGCGGCCGCCTCGACCTCCGCGCGCAGCGAGGGGGCGACCCCCACGAGCGCGGCCACCTCGAGCGCCACGACGGTGGCATAGCCGACGGCCGCCCGGGGCTCGAACCCGCCGGGCAGCGGGATCACCGGCACGCCGTCGCGGCGCGCGCGGTCGGCGAGCGACCCGCCGGTCGTCGCGACGATCCGGCGGGCGCCGAGCGAGCCGGCCGCCTCGTAGCAGGCGAGCGTCTCCTCCGTGGTGCCCGAGTAGCTCGAGCAGAACACGGTCGAGCGTGCGGTCACCCACGGCGGCAGCGCGTAACCGGCCGCCATGGTGATCGGCCGGGCGGCGCGCGGGCCGAGCGCCGCGACCGCGAGCCGGCCGCCGATGCCGCTCCCGCCCATGCCCGCCACCACGAGGTCGGAGGGCTGCTCGGCGGGGCGCAGGCCGGCCGAGTCGACGCGCCACAGGGCGTCGCGCAGGTGGACCGGCAGGTCCAGGATCTCGGCCGCCTGGCCGGTCGAGTCGACCGCCGCGACGGCGTCGGAGTCGAGCGCTGCGGCAGGGCCGGCCACTAGAACCTGATCGCCCCGTCGGGCAGCTCGACCCCGGGGAAGACCCGCGCGCCGTTGGCGATCACGTTGCCCGCGCCGATCCGCACGCCGTCGCCGATCACCGCCATGCCCTCCACGTGGGTCCCGTCGCCGATCTGCGCGCCGGCGCCGACGATGCACCCGTGCAGCGCGCAGTTCTCGCCGATCCGCGCGCCGCGCATCACCACGGCGCGCTCGACCGTGGTGTTCTCCCCCACCTCGACGTCCTGCTCGAGCACCGCACGGCCGCCGATCCGGGCGCCCGCGCCGATCCGGCAGCCGCTCTCCACGAGCGCCGCCGGGATGATCCGCCCCTCGCTGGCCACGCCGTCCTCGACGAGGACCATCCGCTCGCCCAGGCGCTCTGCGACCGGCGAGGCGACCGTCCCCTCGAGGATGTCGAAGCTGCCCTCGAGGTAGGTCTGCGGCGTCCCGATGTCGAGCCAGTAGCCCTCGTGGACGTAGGCGTGGAGCCCCTCGCCGACGAGCCGCGGGAAGACGTCGCGCTCGATCGAGGCCGGCCGGTCGGCCTCGAGCAGCTCGAGCACCGAGCGCTCGAGCACGTAGGCGCCCGCGGAGATGGTGTTCGTGTCGATCTGGTCCGGCGAGGGCTTCTCGACGAACTCGGTGACCCAGCCCTCCCCGTCGCGGCGCACGAGGCCGTAGCGCGAGGGATCCTCGACGGGATACAGGGCGAGCGTCGCGCGCGCGCCGACCGCCTCGTGGCGGGCGATCTGGGCGGTGAGGTCCATGTCGGAGAGGACGTCGCCGTTGAGCATCAGGAAGCGCTCGTCGAGCAGCGCCTCGGCGTACTTGAGCGCCCCGCCGGTCCCCAGCGGGCTCGGCTCCTCGACGTAGCGCAGGCGGATGCCATAGGCCGAGCCGTCGCCCAGCACGTCGCGCACCCCGCTCGCCAGGAAGCCGCACGACATCACGACGTCGTCGACGCCGTGGCGGCGCAGCCAGTCGAGCATGAAGGCGATGAACGGCCGGTCGACGAGCGGGACGACCGGCTTGGGCACGGTCGAGGTGAGCGGCCGCAGGCGCGTTCCCTCCCCGCCCGCCAGGATCAGCGCCTGCATCGGCCGGACGCTACTGAGCGAGCACGCGGCCGTTCGGGCGGCCGATGCCCTCGTACGCCAGGCCCGCCTCGCGCACCCGGTCGGGGTCGAGGAAGTTGCGCCCGTCGACGAGCAGCGTGCCGCTCATCCGCCGCGCGACCTCCTGGAGGTCGAGCTCCCCGAACTCCGGCCACTCCGTCACGAGCACGACGGCGTCGGCGCCGTCGATCGCCTCGAGCGCGCCGGCGGCGAACTCGACGCCCGCGATGAGCTTGCGCGCCTCCGCCTCGGCGACCGGGTCATACGCGCGGATCTGCGCGCCGGCGGCCTGAAGGCGTGCGGAGAGCACGAGCGAGCTGGCCTCGCGCATGTCGTCCGTGTTCGGCTTGAACGCCAGGCCGAGCAGCGCGATCTCCTTGCCGATCAGCGAGCCGAGGTGCTTCTGGAGCTTCGAGATCACGCGCCGCTTCTGGAGCTCGTTGACCTCGATGACCGAGTTGAGGAGCTGGAAGTGGTAGCCCGAGTTGCCGGCGAGCTGCTTGAGGGCGGACACATCCTTGGGAAAGCACTGATGCACCGAAATCCCGTTCGTTGCGACGACGGTGTGGCTGCCGGGCACCTCGAGCGAGTAGACCGGACCCGAGAACGGCTCGCGCATCGTCTCGACAACCCGGACCCACGGCGTCCCGCCATCGAACCGGCGAAACCCGGTGGGGGCGATCCGCTTGGCCTGCCGGCCGAGCGCTGCCTTGACGCCGGCCCGATCCCGCTCGGGGACGAGGAACATCGCGCGCTCGACCTGCTCGGCGCCGCTGACCCGCAGCCAGTGTGTCTCCTTGGTGGACTTCGCCGTCCGGCCGCGCCGCCATGAGCAGACGAGACCGACGTCGGCGAGGAGGCGCGCCACCCCGTCGGCCAGCTCGTCGCTGATGGTCCCCCACTCGAGGATGACGCTCGGGCCGCCGTTGACGAGGGACCAGGAGCCGTCGCCCTCCCACAGGCCGGAGAGCAGCGCGCGCTTGCGCTCGAGCGACTGCTCCCAGACGAGGTCGGGGACGCGCTGGGTGTAACTCGTCTTGCCCAGCCCCAGGATGTAGGCCCACCAGGCGGCGATGATCCGCGAGGAGACGTCGACCCGCATGGACGTCGGCGTCCGGTTCACCGTGACCTTCACCCCGTGGCGCTGCCAGTAGGCGACCACGTCGTCGACGAGGTGCTGCTCGCGCTCGGGATGGAACGTCCAGATGATGCGGCCGCGGTTCCGGGAACCGTCCTGCGTCATGCACCCCTCCGCCAGGTACAGCCCGACCACCCGCCAGAAGTGCTCGTCGATCGCGAGCTCGAGCGGTGAGAAGGCGCCGTTGCCGCAGGTGCCGTACCGCGCACCCCGCAGGTCGACGTCCTCCCGGGCCGCCTCGCCGAGGCGCAGCGTGCCGGAGCGCCGTACGTCGAAGCGCCGCTGCGGCGACACGTCGCGCAGGACGGGCGCCTGCGCCGGGCGCACCAACACCCGCTCGGGCTCCACGAGCTCGTCCTCGAGCACGCCGGCCATCGAGTAGACGCCCGGCTCGAAGCCGAGCGGCCCGCCGAGGGCGAGCGGCAGCCAGTCCGTGCCGTCCAGGTCTCCGGCCGCCTTGAGCGTCAACAGCTCCTCGTCCTCCCCGGTCCCGACGATGAACGGGTGGTCCTCGGTGACCCGGACCCGCCTCCCCATCTTCGTGCGGACCTCGACCATGTCGCCCTCGTAGTGGCGGCGCGTGAGGACGGAGACCGGGAGGTACTCGGGCTCGGCTTCGCCGGGGACCCACGAGAGGACCTCGAGGTCGTCAGGGGCGACGGCGTCCTCGCTGCCGCCGTCGCACAGCGACCACAGCTCGTCGAAGCGCAGCAGCCGGACCTGCCCGCGCAGCCGGGCGAGAACGGTCTCCGAGCCCCCGAAGCAGGACCCCCCGAAGCCAATGCCCGCCTGGAGGAACTTCGGGCCGATGCGGTCGTCGAGGCCCATCCCCTTGGCGACCTCGACCACGTCGGCGCCCGTCTCCTCGCAGACGTTGGCGATCTCGTTGATGAAGGAGATCTTGGTGGCCAGGAACGCGTTGGAGGCGAGCTTGACCATCTCCGCCGACTTGATGTCGGTGCGCACGATCGGCGCGCCGAGCGGGGCGTAGAGCTCGGCGACCGCGTCGCCCGCCCAGTCCCCGTCGTCGCCGATCACCACGCGGTCGGGGTGCAGGAAGTCGCGCACCGCCGAGCCCTCCTTGAGGAACTCGGGGCAGCTCACGTAGCGGAAGCCCGGCTTGCCCTGCTCGCGGAAGACGCGCTGGATGCTCTCGCCGGTGCCGCAGGGGACCGTCGACTTCATCACGAGCGCGTGGCGGTCGGAGGCCGGCATCGAGTTGACCACCGCGTGGACGGCGGAGAGGTCGGCGTCGCCCGAGTAGGTCGGCGGCGTGCCGACCGCGACGAACAGCAGGCGCGCGTGCTCGAGTGCCTCGGCGAGGTCGGTCGAGAAGTGCAGGCGACCGCGGTTGCGCTCGACGAGCTCCTCGAGACCGGGCTCCCAGATCGGGATGCGGCCGGCCTTGAGACCCTCGATCTTGGCCTCGTCGATGTCGACGCACCAGACCTCGTTGCCGACCTCGGCGAAGCCGGCCGCGGTGACCAGACCGACGTACCCCGTGCCGATGACGCCGATGGGTTCGCGTTCGGGAGTGCTCATGAGCGGCGCAAGAGGCTAGCGGCCCCTAGGGGAGGCGCCGGAGCGAGGCGGCGATCCCGATCATCTGCGGGTTGGTGAGCCTCCGCCGGAGGGTGTTGGAGACCCAGTAGACGGCCCGGTCGGTCCGCCAGGCGACGAGCCGCAGCTTGCGCCCGTCGTAGTAGAGCTGGAGCTTGCGCCCGTTGCGCGTGACCGTCTCCGACGGGTCGTCGAGGATCGGCGGCTCACGCCACGTCGTGCCCTGGATCCCGTAGTACTCCGAGAAGCCGAAGTCCGTCATCCGCGTCGAGAGGCGGTATGCGCGGTGCAGCGTGCCGCGCTCGTCGCGCAGCGTGTAGACCCGCGTGGTCGGCTCGCTCGAAAGCCCGCCGTCGAGCGTGGCGTTGGCCCGCTTGAGGCCCGGGAAGTAGAAGGGGAACTTCACCTTCGACGCGACGAGGACCGCCTGGTCCTCGCCCTCGCGCCGCGCCTCTTCGAGGCCCGGGATCGTCCGGCCGTCGACGCGCTTCTTCGGGCGCTTGCGGCGCTTGGGCTCCTCGGCGGGCGGCGACTGCTTGCTGGTCACGACCGCCCGGGCGGCCATGAACTCGTCGACCGTCTCGTCGATCGCGTCCTGATCGGCGGTGAGGTAGGCCCCGTCGCCCTCCTCGCCCGTGATGCGGAACTCCACCTCGCGCACCGGCTTCTCGGCGCTGAAGATCGCCAGCTTGGCCAGGCCGAAGAGCTGCTTGGTCTTGCGCAGGCCCGCATCGGAGTCGAAGTAGCGGGCGAACACCCGAGCCAGGGTCTTCGTCCTGCGCGGATCCATCAGCTTGCGAATGCCGCCCTGGCTCTTGAGCTGGCGCAGGAAGTCCTGCTGGCGCGCGGCGCGGTAGAGGTCGTTGTCGGAGTGCCGGTGGCGGACGTAGTCGAGGGCCTTCTGACCGCAGAGCTTCTGATAGCCCGGCTTGATGTCGATCGCGGCGTAGCGCTCGCCGCCGCCGGAGTTGTCGTTGAAGTAGCGGCGATCGACGTCGTAGTAGACGCAGCCGATGTAGTTGACGGCCCGCCGGAAGCCGCCGAAGTTGATCCCGATCACGTTGTTGATCTGAAACGGCCGCTCGGCGGTGCCGAGCACCGCCTTGACGGTCTTGAGCGTGAGCCGCTCGCCGCCCTGCTCGAAGGCCGCGTTGATCTTCGTCGGCACGTCGTTGCCGGGGATCGTCACCTTGAGGTC
>JAUJME010000431.1 GCA_030447005.1 Solirubrobacteraceae bacterium
CTTCGAGGTCGGCGCCGATCGACGCGATCACCGGGATGTAGTCCTCGGCGATGTGACGCAGGACGCCCGTGTCGACCTTGTCGATCCGCCCGACCAGGCCGATGTCCTCGCCGCCCGGCGCGGTCGTGCGCTCGACGCGGAAGAGCGAGCCGTCGTCGCCGCAGAGCCCGACCGCCGACTGCCCGTGGCGGTTGAGGCGCAGGACGATGTCCTTGTTGACCTTGCCGACCAGGACCATCTTCGCGACCTCGACGGTGTCCTCGTCGGAGACCCGCAGGCCGCCGACGAACTCGACCGGCATCTCGAGCCGCTTCATGTAGCTCGTGATGTCCGGGCCGCCGCCGTGGACGACGATCGGGTTGAGCCCGACGTACTTGAGCAGGACGACGTCGCGGGCGAACTCCTCGCGCAGCGCGGGGTCGCTCATCGCCGCTCCGCCGTACTTGATCACGACGGTGCGGCCGTGGAACTCCCGGATGTAGGGGAGCGCCTCGAGGAGTGTCCCGATGTCGCGCATCTACGTCGTGTACTCCGCGTTGACGGTCACGTAGCCGTGGGAGAGGTCGGAGAAGAAGACCTCGGCCTCGGCGCCCTCGCCCGGGAGCCCGACCCGGTACTCGACCTCCTCGCGCGCGACCGCCTCGGCCAGCGCGCCGGCGTCGAACGGGATCCCCGTCCCCCGCGCGCAGACCTGGACGCCCTCGATCCAGATGTCGACCGGCAGCGGCGCGGTGCCGGGCAGCGCGGCGCCGGCCGCCTGGGCGATCCGCCCCCAGTTCGGGTCGCCGCCGTTGAGCGCCGCCTTCACGAGCGGGGAGTTGGCCACCGCGCGCGCGACCTCCTCGACCCCCTGGGGGTGCCCGCCGGCCACCACGACGCGCCCGACGCGGGCGGCGCCCTCGCCGTCGCCGACGATCATCAGCGCGAGCTGGCGCAGGACGGCGTCGAGCGCCTCGCCGAGCAGGAGCTCGTCGGCCGACTCGGGCTCGACCCGCACGCCGCTCGCCCCGCTGGCCAGCAGGAAGACGGAGTCGTTGGTCGAGAGCTGGCCGTCGACCGAGATGCGGTCGAAGGAGCGCTTCACCGTCACCCCGAGCAGGAGCTCGGCGGTCTCGGGCGCGAGCGCCGCGTCGGTCTCCACGAAGCAGAGCAGCGTGGCGAAGCTCGGCGAGATCATGCCGGCGCCCTTCGCCTGGGCGGCGAGCTTGACGGTGCCGGACGGCAGCTCGAGCTCGAGCGAGACGCGCTTGGCGGTGACGTCGGTGGTGCGGATCGCCTCGGCGAACGCCACGTCGCCGTCGTCGGCGAGCGAGCCGCGCGCGCCGACGAGGCCGCGGACGATCTTCTGGCCGTCGAGCTGGACGCCGATGACGCCGGTCGACGCGATCCCGACCTGGGCCTCCGAGACGCCGGCGACCATCGCCCCGGCGCCCTGCATCCGCGCCGCCTCGTCGAGGCCGCGCCCGCCCGTCGCCGCGTTGGCGTTGCCCGAGTTCACGACGATCGCCCGCAGGGAGTCCAGCGTGCAGCGCTCCTGGCAGACGAGCACCGGCGCGGCGAGGACGCCGGACCGCGTGAAGCGCGCGGCGCTCACCGTTCCCGGCTCGCCCGAGACGAGTAGGCCTAGATCGGCGCTGCCGGACGGCTTGATCCCGCACGCGACGCCCGACGCGCGGAAGCCGGCGGGCAGGCCGGCGCTCTCGCGCGCGTGCCCGGGCGCGTCGACCCAGCGGGATGCGAAGAACGACCCGCTCACGCGAGCCCCTCGCCCTCGGGCCGCCCGAACATCAGGTTGAGGTTCTGCACGGCCTGCGAGGCGGCGCCCTTGTAGAGATTGTCGATCGCGCTGAACACGGTGATCCGTCCCGTCCGCGGGTCGGGGTGCACGGAGATGCGGCAGACGTTCGTGCCCATCACGTCGGCGGTCCCGGGCGGGCCGTCGGCCAGCTCGACCCACGGCTCCTCCGCGTAGGCCTCCGCGAACAGCGCCGCCGCGTCGACCTCGCGCGCCGGGGTGACATAGGCGGAGACGAGCTCGCCCTGCGAGAGCGGGACGAGGTGCGGGGTGAAGGAGATCGCCACCTCGGCGCCGAGCGCCGCGAGCTCCTGCTCGATCTCCGGCGTGTGGCGGTGCGAGCCGACCTTGT
>JAUJME010000432.1 GCA_030447005.1 Solirubrobacteraceae bacterium
GGCTAGAAGGTTGACAACCTCAAATAACTTCCGCTACCGTGTCGGCCATGAGAGACGACAACGGGATCGAGGTCGAGGGCCTCGTACGCGAGTTCAAGAAGGGCCCGCGCGCGGTCGACGGCATCGACTTCACCGTGGCGCCGGGCGAGATCTACGGCTTCCTGGGCCCCAACGGCGCCGGCAAGTCGACCACCGTGCTGATGCTCACGACCCTGCTGCCCGCCACGGACGGGACCGCGCGCGTCGCCGGCCACGACATCCGCGCCGAGGGCGCCGCCGTGCGCGCGGCGATCGGCGTGGCACTCCAGGAGGCCGCGCTGGACCCGCTGCTGACCGGTCGCGAGCACATGCGGTTGCAGACCGCGCTCCAGGGCGTCCCGAAGGCCGAGCGCGGCCGCCGCGGCGACGAGCTCATCGAGCGCGTCGGGCTCTCCGACGCCGCCGACCGCAAGGTGGGCGGCTACTCGGGCGGCATGAAGCGCCGCCTCGACCTCGCGCTCGCCCTGGTGCACCGGCCGCGCGTCCTCTTCCTCGACGAGCCCACGACCGGCCTCGATCCCTCGAGCCGCTCGGACCTCTGGGAGGAGGTCGCCCGGCTGGCGCGCGAGGACGGCGTCACCGTCTTTCTCACCACCCAGTACCTCGAGGAGGCCGACGTCCTCGCCGACCGCGTCGGGATCATCGACGCCGGGCGGATCGTCGCCGAGGGGACGCCGGAGACGCTCAAGGGCGAGATCGGGCGCCCGGCGCTCGAGGTCGTCCCGCGCGCGGCCGGCCAGCGCGACGCGCTCGAGTCCGTCCTGCGCCGCTTCGGCACGCCGGCCGCCGCGCCGACGAACGCCGCCGCGATCCGGCTCAGCCGCGGCAACGACGCGCTGGCCGACGTGGTCCGCACGCTCGACGCCGAGGGGATCGCGATCGCCGACTTCCAGCTCCACGCGCCGTCGCTCGACGACGTCTTCCTGGCCAAGACGGGCAAGAAGCTGTCCGCCGAGGACACGAGCGAGCACGAGCAGGTGGCGGCCGAGCCGCAGCCGGTGGCGACGTGAGCGGGGCGCTCCAGGGCTCACTCGGCGCCCAGGTCGCGCAGCTCGCGCGGCGCTCGATGCTGCGCACCTTCCGCCAGCCCGCGCAGGTCGTCCCGACGATCGTCTTCCCGCTGTTCCTGCTGGCCATCAACTCGGCCGGCCTGGATGCGGCGACGAAGCTCCCCGGCTTCCCGTCGGACTCCTACGTCGACTTCGCGATGGCCTTCGCCTTCATGCAGGGCGCGCTCTTCACCATGGTCAACGCCGGGACGGACCTCGCCCGCGACGTCGAGTCGGGCTTCCTCTCGCGCCTGGCGCTCACGCCGACGCGGCGCGCGGCGCTGCTGATCGGCCAGCTGGCCGGCGTGATGGCGGTCGCCTTCCTCGCCGGGCTGATCTACCTCGCGGTCGGCTTCGTCGCCGGGGTGACGGTGGCGACCGGCGCCGGCGGCGTCCTCGTCCTCTTCGTGCTCGCCGCGCTCATCGGCCTCGCGTTCGCCGCGGTCGGCGCCTTCGTGGGCCTGCACTTCGGCTCCGCCGAGGCGGTGCAGGGCTTCTTCCCACTGGCCTTCGTGTCGCTCTTCCTCTCCTCGGCGAGCCTCCCACGCCCGCTGATCGAGCAGGACTGGTTCCGGACGGTGGCCACCTACAACCCCGTCTCCTACCTGGTGGAGGGGGTGCGCTCACTCTTCGTCATCGGCTGGGACGCCGAGGCGCTGGCGCTCGGGTTCGGGATCGCGGCGGCGCTGGCGCTCCTGGCCCTCGCTGGCGCGTCGGCCGCCCTGCGGACCCGGGTGGTGCGGACATGAGGCGCTTCGCGGACGTGGCGGGCGCCGTCTGGTGGCGCGCGACCCACAACTTCATCTCCAACCCGCAGTTCCTGCTGCCGTCGATCATGTTCCCGCTGTTCTTCTTCATCGCGTTCGCGGGCGGGCTGTCGAACGTCGGCAACGTGCCGGGCTTCGACTTCCCGTCGGGCTACACCGCCTTCCAGTTCTGCTTCGTGCTGCTGCAGGCGAGCGCGTTCGGCGGGGTCTTCACGGGCTTCAACATCGCCTCCGACTTCGAGAACGGGTTCGCACGGCGGCTGATGCTCGGGGCGCCCAACCGGCTGG
>JAUJME010000433.1 GCA_030447005.1 Solirubrobacteraceae bacterium
CCTCGCGCTCGCCTCGGCCCGTGCGCGAGACCTCGAGCAGCGCGAGCGCCTCGCCGCGGGCCTCCTCGGCGGCGGCCGCCGCCGCGCGCGCCGCCTCCACCTCGGCGAGCAGCCCGCCCTGCGTCTGCTCGAGCTGCGCGCGCAGCTCCGCGAGCGCCTCCTCGAGCTCCGCGCGCGCCCGCGCGGCCGCCTCGCGCTCCTGCTCGAGGGCGCCCTCGAGCTCCTGGCGCACCGTGAAGAGCTCGATGCGCAGCGTGTCGGCCTCCTCGCGGGTGGCCGCGAGGTCGCGCTCGAGTGCCTCGGCGGCGGCGGCCGTCTCCCGCGCCGCGGCGACCTCGGCCTCGAGCCGCGCGACGGTCGCCTGCGCCTCCTCGAGCGCGTGCTCGGCGCCCAGCGCCCGGTCCTCGGCGGCGGCGCGGGCCTCGTCGGCGGCGGCGCGCTGCACGTCGGAGTGACGCTGCTCCTCGCCGCGGCGCTCGAGCTCGGCGACCGCCTCGTCGCGCTCGCGGGCGGCGGCCTCAGCGGTCGCGGCGGCGGCGGCGACGCGCTCCTGTGCCTCGTCGAGCGCCGCCTCCCGGGCCGCGAGCGCGTCGTCGGCGGCGGCGCGCGCGCGGCGCTCCGCGTCGAGCCGGTCGCTCAGGTCGGCGGCCTGCGCGCCGGCGGCGTCGTGGCGCTCGCGCAGCTCGTCGACGCGCCGGCGCTCGGCGGCGAGCTCGCCGGCCAGCCCCTCCTGCCCGCGCAGGCGGCGGCGGGCGTCGTCGAGCTCGAAGCGGGTGGAGGCGAAGACGGCAAGGGCGCGGTTTCGCTCGTGCTCGAGCAGCGCGGCCTCGCGGTCGATCTCGTCGGCCTGGGCGAGCGCCCGGTCGCGCTCGGTGCGGGCGGCGTCGAGCTCCCGGCGCAGCCGGTCGCGCTCCTGCTCGCGCGTGGCGGCCCGCGAGCGGGCGTCCTCGAGCGCGATCTCGCGCTCGGCGGCGCGGACGAGGACCTGGCCGACCTCCTCCTGGCTGGCGGCGGCCGCGGCGAGCGCCTCGTCGCGCTCGCGCGCCGCCTCGGCGGCCCGGGCGACCGCCTCGTCGAGCCGGGTGCGGAGGTCGGCGGCCTCCGCGTGGGCGCGCGCGAGCTCCTCCTCCATGGCGGCCGCCTCGGCGCGGGCGATCTCGAGCAGCGGCGCGAGCTCGGCCGCGCGCTCGGCGGCCAGGGCGAGGTCCTCGACCCGCGCCTGCGCCTCGTCGAGCCGGCGTTCGCGGTCGGCCGCCCTGGCGAGGACGTCGGCGATCTCCTGCTCGCTCCGCGCCGCGTGGGCCTGCGCCTCGTCGCGGGCGCGCTCGAGCTCCTGCGCGCGGGCGAGGACGCGGTCGTGCTCGGCCTCGAGCGCGGCGAGGCGCTCGCCCGGACCGGGGGGCGCGGCGGCCGGAGGCGGCGCCGGCATCGGCTCGCCGGCCCCCACGGGGGCGGGAAGGGGGATCCTCCCCGGCTCACCGCCGCGCAGGGCGAAGGTCGGGTCCCGCTCGCCGAGCAGCGCGATCGGGACCGGATAGGCCGCCCGCCACAGGCCCTCCTCCGTGCCCGACGACGGGACGGGCAGGGGCGCGAACGACCGCTCGCCCACCAGGAGCTCCGCGCGGTCGCCCGGCGCCTCGCTCCAGCGGCCGCTCAGGCGCAGCAGCGCCGTCGTCGCCGACGCGTCGACGCGCTCGAACCGCTCGAGGCTGAAGTCCGCGTCCACGCGCGCATCTTAGGTGGGCGGCCGGAGGCCCGTGCGGCCTGGCTGCCTACACTCGCCGCCCTATGCGCCTACTCGTGACCGGCGGTGCCGGCTATATCGGAAGTGTCGTCGCCCGCCTCCTGCTCAAGGAGGGCCACGAGGTCAGCGTGCTCGACAACCTTTCGCGCGGCCACCGCCACGCCGTCCCCGACGGCGCCGAGTTCCTCGAGGTCGACCTCCTCGACGCCGACGGCACCGCCGCCGCGCTCGCCGGCCGGGGCTTCGAGGGCGTCCTGCACTTCGCCGCGCTCGCCCTCGTCGCGGAGTCCGTCGAGTCGCCCGAGAAGTACCACCGCGGCAACTTCGTCGCCTCGCTCAACCTCCTCGACGCCATGCGCGCGGCGGGGGTCCCGCGCCTCGTCTTCTCCTCGACGTGCG
>JAUJME010000434.1 GCA_030447005.1 Solirubrobacteraceae bacterium
CCTCGGAGATCTCGCCCGTGCGCAGGTCGCGGACCCTGCCCGAGCGCAGGCGCCCGACGCAGGTGTGGCAGATCCCCATCCGGCAGCCGTGGTCGAGGGTGAGGCCGGCCTCCTCGCCGGCCTCGAGGATCGGCGTGCCGCCGTCGCACTCGGCCTCCGCGTCGGAGCGGCAGAAGGCGATCCTTCCGCCCGCGCCGTCCCCCGCGTCGCCGCCGATGACGGGCTGGAAGCGCTCCATGTGCAGGCGGCCGGGGTCGCCGTGGCGCTCCCAGTGCTCCGTCAGCGCGTCGAGCAGCTCGGCCGGCCCGCACAGGAACGCCTCGCGCTCGCGCCAGTCCGGGCAGAGCCCGTCGAGCTCCTCGGGGCGCAGCCGGCCCTCGGATGCCGTGTGGCGCTCCGTGAGCCGGTAGCCCGGGTGGTCGGCGGCCAGCGCGCGCAGGCGGTCGCCGAAGATGACGTCCTCCGGGGTGCGCGCCGAGTGCAGGTGGACGACGTCGGTGAGCCCCTCGCGGCGCTCCAGGCAGCGCAGCATGGCCATCACCGGGGTGATCCCGCTGCCCGCGCTGACGAACAGGGAGCGCCCGGGCAGCGGCTCGGGCAGCCTGAACGTACCCTCGACGCCGCCGAGCCGGACGATGCTGCCGGGCCTGACCTGCTCGACGAAGTAGGGGGAGACCTTGCCCTCCCGGACCAACTTGGGCGTGATGGAGATGCAGCCGTCCAGCGCGCCGGGGTCCGAGGTCAGCGAGTAGGCGCGCCAGTGGTGGACGCCGTCGACGACCACGCCGATGCGCAGGTACTGGCCCGGCTCGTGGCCCGGCCACTCCCAGCCCGGGCGGATGACGATCGTCGCCGCGTCGGCCGTCTCGCGGTCGATGCGCTCGATGCGCCCGCGCAGCTCGCGCGTCGACCACAGGGGGTTGATGAGCTCGAGGTAGTCGTCGGGCAGCAGCGGGCTGAAGAGCGCCCGGACCGCCTTGAGCGCGCGGCGACGCGCGGCGGGGACCTTCGGAGGGGCGCCGAGCTCGGCCACCGGCCACACGCTAGCGGCATCTGAGAACGACTGTCAACCAAAGGTTCTCAGAACGCCCCCGTGCGCATTAGACTGCGCCACGTGGCGGCCCCGCAGCCCAGCTCCCTCCGCCGGATCCGCGAGCGCGAGCTGGTGGAGGCCACGCGCCGGCTGTTCGACGAGCGCGGCATGCAGGCCGCGCCGATCGAGGAGATCGCGCGCGCCGTCGGGATCGCCCGCGGGCTCATCTACCGCCAGTTCTCCTCCAAGGAGGAGCTCTACGTCCTGACGGTCACCAACTACCTCGACGAGCTGGCCGGCCTGCTCACGGCGGCGATCGAGGGCGAGGCCGACCTCGTCGCGCGGCTCGAGGCCGGCACGGAGGCCTACGCCCGCTTCTGCCAGCGCTATCCGGCCTTCCTCGACGCCTCGCTCTCGCTCATGCACCGGCCCGCGGCCGAGCTTCAGGGGATGGTCTCCGAGTCGGTGTGGCTGCGCCTCGGGCAGAGCATGGCCCGCTGCCTCGAACTCGTCGCCGGGGTGCTGCGCGCCGGGCGCGAGGCCGGCGTCATCGCGGTCGACGATCCCGACTACATGGCCAACGTGCTGTGGACCCAGACCCTGGGGACGATGCACCTCGCCCGCATCCGGGTCGGCGTCCGCCAGGCCGCGCCCGGGGTGCCGGCGCTCTTCGCGGTCGAGCCCGAGCGGGTCGTGCGCAGCTGCGTCGACGGCGTGATGGCCGTCATGGGCGTGCGACGATGACGCCCGCCATGGACTCCCTCGCCGGCAAGGTCGCGCTGGTCACGGGCGGCGCCAGCGGCCTCGGCCGCGCCACCTGCCAGGCGCTCGCCGCGGAGGGCGCCGAGATCGTCGTCGCCGACGTCGACGAGCGCGGAGGCGAGGAGGTCGCCCGGTCGGTCGGCGGGCACTTCATGCGGGCCGACGTCTCCGTCCTCGAGGAGAACCTGGCCGCGGTCGCGTTCGCCGGCGAGCGCTGCGGCGGGCTGGACCTCGCCTTCCTCAACGCCGGGGTGGCGAGCGGTTGCGGGATCGGCGAGGACTTCGACCCCGCGCTCTACCGGCGCGCGATGGGCATCAACCTCGACGGCGTCGTCTTCGGCGCCCA
>JAUJME010000435.1 GCA_030447005.1 Solirubrobacteraceae bacterium
CGCTCGGCGGCGTCGAGTCGCTCATCGAGGTCCCGCAGGCGATGACCCACCAGTCCGTGGAGGGCTCGGCCGCTGCCGTCCCCGCCGACCTCGTGCGCCTCTCGTGCGGCATCGAGGCCCCGCAGGACCTCGTCGCCGACCTGGCCGGCGCGCTGGCGGCGGTGCGGGAGCCCGTGGCTACCGCCTAACGGCGCTCCTGAGCGGCCTCAGCGCCGGAGCTGCTCGCGCCGGCGGCCGGAGCCGATGCCGGCGCCTTCGGCGACGGCGAGCAGGCCGACGGCGGACGCGACAGCGACCACGAAGCCGATGACGTTGAGCTCGAAGATGCTGCCGCTCCGCAGCAGATTCGCGATCACGCCTCCGATCACCGAGCCCACGATGCCGAGCAGGAGCGTCAGCGGGAGCCCGATCTTCTGGCGGCCGGGAAGGATGAGGCGAGCCAGCAGCCCGATGATGAGGCCGGCGACGAGGAATCCGATCATGGAGGCGGTCTACCCGGCAGCGGCCCTTCTGAACTTGCGGGTGGGGGGTGGCTCGGGCAGAGTGCCCGCCCGATGAGCCTCGAGGACCCCGTCGTCATCACCTGCTCGATCTCGGGCGCCGTCGCCAACCGCGAGCAGTGCCCGGCCATCCCCTACACCCCGGAGGAGTACGCGGCCGAGGCTCGACGGGCGGTCGACGAGGGCGCGTCGATGATCCACATCCACGCCCGCACGCCCGACGGTGTCCCCTCCTGCGCGGTCGAGGACTTCCGCGCGATCACCGAGGCGATCCTCGCCGCGGTCGACGACGTGATCGTCAACTACTCCACGGGCGCGATCGGCGTCCCGCTCGAGCAGCGCATCGCCTACCTGCGCGAGCTGCGCCCCGACGTCGCCGCGCTGAACATGGGCTCGATGAACTACGCGAAGTTCTCCCAGCGCCGCGGCGAGTTCGTCTTCCACACCGTCTTCGAGAACTCGTTCGAGACGATCATCGCCTTCGTGCGCGAGATGCGGGCCCTGGGCATCCGGCCCGAGCACGAGTGCTTCGACCTCGGCCACATCGCGAACCTCGATCCACTCATCGCGATGGGGCTGCTCGACGAGCCGCTGCAGATCTCCTGCGTCATGGGGGTGGTCGGCGGGATCCGGCCCACCGTCCGCAACCTCGCCCACATGGCCGAGCAGGTCCCCGGCGGGCCCGACGGGCCCAACAACTGGGGCGTGATCGGCATCTCGCGCCACCAGTGGCGGTTGGTGGCGGCGGCGCTCACGCTCGGGGGGAACGTCCGCGTCGGCCTCGAGGACAACTTCTACCTGCCCGAGGGGACCATGGCCCGCTCCAACGGCGACCTGATCGCGCGGGCGCGGCGGCTGACCGAGGACGTCGGCCGGAGGGTGGCGACGGTGGCCGAGGCGCGGGAGCTGCTCGGGACGCCCCGGAGGGCGGCCGCGGCGTGAGCGGCGGCCTGCCGCTCGAGGGCATCCGGGTCCTCGACCTCTCCCGCCTGCTGCCGGGCGGGTTCTGTTCCCTGCTGCTCGCCGACTTCGGCGCCGAGGTCCTCAAGGTCGAGGACACGGGGATGGGCGACTACGTCCGCTGGGCGGCGCCGCAGATCGAGGGGGTCGAGGCGAGCGCGAGCTCTGCGCTCTTCCTCGCGCTCAACCGCAACAAGCGCTCCATCCGCATCGACCTCAAGACGGACGCGGGGCGCGAGGCGCTCCTGCGGCTGGCGCGCGACTACGACGTGGTCCTCGAATCCTTCCGTCCCGGCGTTCTCGACCGACTCGGCGTCGGCTACGAGGCGCTGCGCGCCGCCAACCCCGGGATCGTCCACTGCGCGATCACGGGCTACGGCCAGGACGGGCCCTACCGCGACCGCTCCGGCCACGACATGAACTACCTCGGGCTCGTCGGGCTGCTCGCGCTGTCGGGGGAGGCCGACGGCCCGCCGGTGCAGGCCGGCGGCCAGATCGCCGACCTCGGCGGCGGCGCGCTGATGGCGGCGTTCGCGATCCTCGCCGCGCTGCGCGAGCGCGACCGCTCCGGCGAGGGGCAGCTCGTCGACGTCTCGATGGCCGACGGCGCGCTCTCCTGGCTCGCGATGGTGGCGGCCGACTACCTCGCCTCCGGCACGCCGCCGCGCCGCGGCGCGCAGC
>JAUJME010000063.1 GCA_030447005.1 Solirubrobacteraceae bacterium
CCGGGCGTCCGGTCGGCCGATGCGCTGGGCTGGGCGCTGACCCGTGCCGGGAGGCCCCAGGCCGGCCTGCGCATGGCTCGCCGCGCGCTCGCCCTCGGCTCCCGCGACCCGTTCTTCCTGGTCCACGCCGGCCTCACCGCGCGGGCCGCCGGCAGGCCCGCTCTGGCGCGGCGCTGGCTGCGCCGCTCGCTCGCGGAGAACCCGCGCTTCTCGCCGTTGTGGGCGCCTCGCGCCCGCCGGGCGCTGCGGGGGCTCGAGGCGTGAGGCGCGCGGCGCTCGCGCTCGCGCTCGGTCTGGCGGCCATCGGGCTGGCGCTGACGGCCGGGCCCGCGGCGGCCCACCCGCTCGGGAACTTCACGATCAACCACGTCACCGAGGTGCGCGTCTCGAGCGACCGCATCGATCTGCGCTACATCCTCGACCAGGCAGAGATCCCCACGTTCCAGGCACGCCGGCGGTCGCGCGAGGCGCGGCTCGACGAGGTCCACGCCGAGCTTCGCCAGAACCTCCGGGTCACGGTCGACGGGCAACCGGCCACCGTCGAGGTCGAGCCCGGCTCCACGCTCGAGCTGCTCCCGGGCCAGGGCGGCCTGCAGACCACGCGCATCGAGGTGACTCTCGCCGCGGCGGCGCCCGGCGCCGAGCGCGTCGTCGTGCGCGACGAGACCTACGGCGACCGTGTCGGCTGGAAGGCGATCATCGCCCGGCCGGGTGAAGGCACGCGGGTGCGGGCCAGCGTCCCGGCCGAGGATGTCACGAAGGGGCTCCGCAGCTACCCGAAGTCCTCGTTGAGCACCCCGCTCGACCAGCGGATCGCCACCTTCTCCGTCGAGCCGGGCGATGGGGAGCTGGTGGCCGCCGGCGGCTCGGCGCGGGGCGGAGCACAGACGAAGGGAGCGTCCGCCGAGGACGGCTTCTCGGGACTGTTCGCCTCCGCCGCCGCCGGAGAGGGCGTGTTGCTCTTCCTGCTGCTCGCCGCCTTCGGGTGGGGGGCGCTGCACGCCCTGTCGCCGGGCCACGGCAAGGCCATGGTGGCCGCCTACCTCGTGGGCACGCGAGGCACGAGCCGGGACGCGGTCGCGCTCGGAGCAGTGGTCACCGTGACGCACACGATCGGGGTCTTCGCCCTCGGCCTCGTCACGCTCCTGCTCGCCCAGTACATCGTTCCCGACGACCTCTACCCCTGGCTCAACGTCGTGTCGGGACTGCTCGTGGTGGCCATCGGAGGCGCGATCCTCTGGTCGCGCCTCCAGGTCGCCCGGGGTCGCCGGGCGAGCGCCCTCGGCGATCACCACCACGATCATGACGACGCCCACGGACACGCCCACGCCCACGGTGGGGGCCACCATCACCACCACGAGCACGGGCACCATCACCACGGGCACCATCACCACGGGCACGGCGACGACGGCCGTCGCGCGGTGTCGCGCAAGGGGATCCTCGGCATGGGCGCCTCCGCGGGCCTCATCCCGTGCCCCTCGGCGCTCGTCGTGCTGCTCGGTGCGGTGTCCCAGCAGCAGATCATGCTCGGCATGGCGCTGATCGTCACCTTCTCCATCGGGCTCGCCGCGACGCTGACGGCGCTCGGCCTGGTGGTCGTGCGCGCCGGCACGGTGGCCTCCCGGCTGAACGTCCCTCCCCTGCTCACCCGCGCCGTCCCCGCCGCGTCCGCGCTCGTCATCGTGGTCGCCGGTGCCGTGCTCACGGGCCGCGCGCTGCCCGGCGTGGTCTAGGGACGCGGTTCTGGTGCGCCCAATTCTGATCCGCCGGCCGGCGGGCGGCGCATCGTTTCCCATGATCCCGTGCCCGGCCCTCCGCCCATGAGCCGCGCGTCCACCGGGACCGCCGTTGCGATCTCCTCGCTCGCCGACGCCTTCGAGGTCGTGCGGCGCTCCGGGCAGCGGATGTCGACCGCGCGGCGGATCCTGCTCGAGGTCCTGGCCGCGGCCGATCGCCCCCTCTCCGCGGAGGTCATCGCCTCCGGTCTCGGTGGGCGCCACCCGTCCTCGGACCTCGCGTCGACGTACCGCAACCTCGAGACGCTCGAGGAGCTCGGGCTCGTGCGCCACGTCCACCTCGGTCACGGCCCCGGGCTCTACGCCCTGAGCGGCGCCGGCGACCGCGAGTACATCGTCTGCGAGCGCTGCAACGCGGTCCGCTCGGTCCAGCCGGCAGCGTTCGACGGCATACGCGACGAGATCCGGCGCCGCTTCGGCCACGAGGCCCGCTTCGCGCACTTCCCGCTGGGCGGCCTCTGCGCGGCGTGCGCAGCGGCGACCAAGGACGATCCCGAAGAGGCGGCGGACCGTGTTCGGCCTTGACGAGCGGATCGCCGACCTCGGGGCGAGCGGCGGCGTGCTCGCGATCGCCGTCGTCGCGGTGCTGCTCGGCCTGCGCCACGCGACGGACCCCGACCACCTCGCCGCGGTGTCGGCGCTGATCGCCGGCGACGGGGAGCGCGGCGCCCGGCGGGCCGGCCGCCTCGGCCTGGCGTGGGGCGCGGGTCACGCCGCCACGATCGTGGTCTTCGGGCTCCCGATCGTCGTGCTCGACGCCTACCTCCCGGAGCCGATCCAGGTGGGAACGGAGATCCTCATCGGGCTCCTGATCATGGTCCTCGCCGCGCGACTGCTCGTGCGCTGGCGCCGCGAGGGGTTCCACGCGCACGGCCATGACCACGACGGCCGCCACCACACCCACCTCCACACGCACCCGGGACCCACCGACCGCCACGAGCACGACCATCCGCAGGACCTCCGCTCGGTCCGCCGGTCGTTCGGCGTCGGGCTCGTGCACGGCGTCGGCGGATCCGCGGGCATCGGCGTGCTCCTGCTGGCGGCCATCCCGGATCACAGCGTCGGCATCACCGCCCTGCTGCTGTTCGCAGCGTTCACCGCCGTGTCCATGGGCTGTGCGTCGTCGGCCTTCGGGCGCATCCTCGCGGCGGAGGGCCTCCGCGGGCGCGTCTCCGCAGCTACGCCGGCGCTGGGGCTCTTCAACCTCGCCTTCGGCGCCTGGTACGCGCTCGGCGCGCTCGGCGCCGTGCCGTACATCCTCTAGCGTGCCCTGACCTCGGCCGGCTCGCCTCGGCGGAGCTGCGCTCGACGTCAGTGACTCCCCCGGGCGCATTGCGGCATGAGAGGAATCGAGGACGGCGGCTGACCGCAACCCGTGGGACGGTCCGTCCATGGCGACCATCGAACGACTCGACTTCCTCGGCGTGCCGACGCAGGACCCGGTGCGCTCCCGTGCCTTCTATCGCGACGTCCTGGGCATGCGGCCGGACGCGCACGCCGACTGGGAGCAGTGGGCCGGCGACACGTGCTTCGGGATCTGGGAGCCCGAGAAGATGGGCATGCCGTTCGTCGCGCAGAAGGGCAACGCATGGCCGCTGCGCTGCGACGACGTCGCCGAGATGCGCGCCGCGCTCGAAGCCAAGGGCGTGCAGTTCTCCGGCGACACGCTCGACACGGGCGTCTGCCACATGGCGTTCTTCAGCGACCCCGATGGCAACGAGCTCATGCTCCACCGCCGGTACGCGCCGACCGGCTCCTGATCCGGGGTGGCGAATCTGTGAGCGGGCGTCAATCCCGTCTCCTTCGGACCGTTGCGTGGCCGAGCACCGTGTCCACCGCCAGTCTGCAGACCATGCCCCGCGTCTCGCGCGCACGCGCGGCCGGTCTCGCTGCGGTCTTCGCGGTCGCCGGGCTCGCCGTCCTGGCGCTGCCCGGCCTCGGCGACGTGCGCGACCGCTTCGCCGGCGCCGACGGAGGGTGGCTCCTCGCCGTCGGGGCGCTCGAGCTGGCGTCGTGCCTCTCCTTCGTCGTGGCGTTCCGCGCCGTCATGTGCCGGCGGCTCCCGTGGCGGTTGAGCCATCGCGTCGCCATGGCGGTCCAGGGCACGAACGTCCTCGTGCCGACGGGCGGGGCGGGCGGCCTGGCGCTCGGCGCCTGGGCCCTGTGCCGGGGCGGGATGCCGGCGGAGTGGATCGCCCGGCGGACGGTGACGCTCTTCGTCGCCACGAGCTCGGTGAACTTCCTCACCGCCCTCGGCGCCGGGGCGCTCCTCTCGGCCGGCCTGCTCGGCGGCGGGGTGCCGGCGTACCTGGCAGCCGCGCCGGCGATCGCCGCGATCGTCGTCATGGCCGGCACCGCCTGCCTGCCGGCGCTGCTGGATTCTCCCTCGGCCCGCGTGCCCGGGCGCCTGACCGGCGCCGCGCGGCGGACGGTCGCCGACGGCCTGCGCGACGTCGGCCGGCTGGTCGGCGATCGCCGTGCCGACGCAGCGGCCGCCGCGGCGGGCTACATGTTCTTCGACCTCGCCGCGCTCGCCGCGGCGTTCGCCGCGCTCGGCGACGTGCCGGCCCTCGGCGTGCTGCTCATCGCGTACCCGCTCGGCCAGCTCGGCGGGCTCATCCCGCTGCCGGGCGGGCTCGGCGGGACGGACGGCGGGCTGATCGGCGCGCTCGCCCTCTACGGCACGCCGCTCTCAGAGGCGGCGGCCGCCGTCCTGGCCTACCGCGTCTTCCAGCTCGGGCTCCCGGCCATCCTCGGCGTCGCCGCGCTGGGCGGCATCCCCCGCGCGCTCAGGCGCTTCCCCGCCGCGGCGTCGAACTGCGCCCCGACGACGGCGTAGCGGCGGCTCACCCGCGCGGGGCGAGGGCCGAGAGACCGAGGCGGGCCGCGGTGTGGCCGCGACCCGCCCCGGCTCGGGCACTGCGCCATGTACGGGATGGCGAGGTGGGTACGCGGCGGCCGCGCGGCGAGATCAGACGGGGAAGCAGAGGTGGAGCTCGGTGCCGCGCGGCTCGCGGCTGCGCACCTCGAACCCGCCGGCGACCTTGGCCATGATCGGCAGCCCCAGCCCGGCGCCCGGGCTGTCGACGCGCGGATGCATGCCGCTGCCGCGGTCGGCGATCACGACGCGGAACTGGTCCTCGCCGATCTCGGCGTCGACCTCGACGGTGCCCGGCTCCGCTTCGTCGCGATAGCTGTGGAGCACCACGTTGCTCAGCGCCTCCGACACGGCGAGCTTGACGTCGGCGAGCGGCGGGTCGCCGACGCCGGCGTCGACCGCGAAGCCGGCGATCTCGCGGCGCAGCCGCGCGACCATCTCGGGGATGGCGGGGGCCGACCAGCTGCGCATGGCGCGAACGAGCATTCCCTCCCGGTTGCCCATTCGCCCCGGGACCCATGCGTCCAAAGTGGCGCGCACGCGTGGCCGGCGGGCGGCAGCTCGCGTCTCGCAGAGCGCGAGCCTGCCGCCCGCTGGCCTGCCCACCGCCGCGATCCGGAGCCCGGGGAGGAGTGTCGGATCGCATCGGCCACGTGGTTGGACCCAGTCGAGGGCCGCATCGGACAGCCAGTCAACGGGCGCGCTTCACCCGTCCTGGCACGCGCCCGCAGACTCCATCCGAACTTCCGCCGCCGCGCCGGCGCCTCCTGCTCTGAGAGCGCGCGGCTGCGGTGCAAAAGCCCGGCCGCGGGCTGCCGATCACCCGGGACATGGCCGCTCTCTCCCGTCGCCTGGCGCTCTACCTCGTCGCCGCGGTCGCGACGTGGACCGTGCTCGACCGCGCCGCGCCCGGTCCGCACCCGATCCTCGCCCAGTCCGTCGACGGCGCCGACTACCGCCTCGACGCCACCGTCGCCCACGCGGCCGGAAGCCGCGACCTGAGCCCCGAGGTCCGCGCCGCCGGGCTGCGCTTCGACCCGGCGGTCGCCTCTGCTGACCGCCAGGCGATCCTCGACGCGGTCGCGACCGCGCGCCCCGAGGCCCGGCGGCTGATCGAGCTCGTCGACGGCCTCACCACCGTGTCGGTCGGCGCGGCGGGCGAGGGAGCGGCGGGCCGGGCGCGCTGGACACCCGACGGCTACGACGTTGTGCTCGACCTCGGACTCGTCGCCCCCCAGCTCGGCGAGCGCGGCGTGCGCCGGCTCGTGCTCCACGAGCTCGCCCACGTCGTCGACTTCGCCCTCGTCACCGACGCCCTGCGGACCGCGCTCGACGCCGGGATCCCGCGCGGATGGGAATGCGAGGGCGGCAACACGGGCGCCTGCTCGGGGGTCGAGGAGCGCTTCGCCGAGTCCTTCGCGAAGTGGGCGATGAGCGACATCGGCGTGGACCTCTACATCGGCTACAAGGTCCCGCCGCCGGGCCACGGCCTCGACGCCTGGGGCGAGCCGCTGGCCCGCCTCGGAACCTGAGCGGCCGCGCTCAGCCGCCGAGGCGGCGCGCGGAGGAACGCGCGCACGGCAGGGTGGGCGGCGTCGAGCACGCCCCCGTGGTCGGCCCCCGGCTCGACGCGATAGTCCACCGCGGCGCCCCTGTCCTTCAGCTCGCCGGCCCGGGTCGTTGGCCTCGAGCACCCGCTCGAGCGGCGCGAGGTCCGCGCCCTCGGCGGCGAGTTCGGCGGGAGCGAGCCCGCCGGAGGGGTCGGGGCGCGTCGGCTCCCTCAGTGCTGCGCAGCAGGTGGACCTGCTCGGCGAGCCGGAGGCGGGGCCCGCGAGCGGATCACGTCGCCGGCGCTGGTCGCGGCCGGCGCGGCGCGGCCCGATGTCGGCACCGAGACCGTCTCGTTTCGCAACCCGAACGCCCGTTTGGGGTACATATGTCCCTATGGCTACGACGAATCCGTCCTATGAGCAGTCCAAAGAGATCGCAGAGGCATCGCGCGAGACCGAGTGGAAGCAGCCCTCGTTCGGCAAGGAGCTCTTCCTCGGCAACTTCCGCCTCGACCTGATCCACCCGCAGCCCAAGGCCTCGCCCGAGCTCACCGCCAAGGGCGACGCGTTCCTCGCGCGCCTGCGCACGTTCCTCGAGGAGCGGGTCGACCCGCTCCAGATCGAGCGCGACGCGAAGATCCCCGAGGACGTCGTCGAGGGCCTCAAGTCGCTCGGCTGCCTCGGCATGAAGATCCCCGAGGAGTACGGCGGCCTCGGCCTCAGCCAGGTCTACTACAACAAGGCGCTCGCGCTGGTGGGCAACTACCACGCGGCGATCGGGACGCTCCTGTCGGCCCATCAGTCGATCGGCCTGCCCGAGCCGCTGCGCATGTTCGGCACCGAGGAGCAGAAGCGAGAGTGGCTGCCCAAGGTCTCCAACACTCACATCTCGGCCTTCCTGCTCACCGAGCCCGACGTCGGCTCGGACCCCGCGCGCATGAGCGCGACCGCGACCCCGACCGAGGACGGGACGGGCTACCGGATCAACGGCATCAAGCTGTGGGCGACCAACGGCGCGATCGCCGACGTGGTCATCGTCATGGCCGTCGTCCCCAAGACGGAGACGAGCAAGGGCGGCATCACCGCCTTCATCTGCCCCTACGACGCCGAGGGCATCACCGTCGAGACCCGCAACGCCTTCATGGGCCTGCGCGGCATCGAGAACTCGGTGACCCGCTTCGAGGACGTCTTCGTCCCCAACGAATCGGTCGTCGGCGGCGTCGGCAAGGGCCTGCGGATCGCGCTCGCGACGCTCAACACGGGCCGCCTCTCGCTGCCCGCGATCGCGGCGGCGTCCACGAAGTACGCGCTCAAGATCTCGCGCGAGTGGTCGGCGGAGCGCAAGCAGTGGGGCAAGCCGGTCGGCACGCACGACCCCGTCGCCCAGAACCTCGCGTTCCTGGCCGGCAGCGCGTTCGGCCTGGAGGCCGTCGTCGACGTCTCCAGCCGCCTGGCCGACGACAAGCGCAACGACTTCCGGGTCGAGGCGGCGCTGGCCAAGCTCTACGCCTCCGAGCTGGGCTGGCAGGCGGTCGACACGATGATCCAGATCCGCGGCGGCCGCGGCTACGAGACCGCGGAGTCGCTGAAGGCCCGCGGCGAGAAGCCGGTCCCGGCCGAGCAGATGCTCCGCGACATGCGGATCAACCGCATCTTCGAGGGCTCCTCGGAGATCATGCACCTGCTGATCGCCCGCGAGGCGCTCGACCAGCACCTCGCGGTGGCCGGCGACATCCTGGACCCGAAGGTCGCGGCCGGCGACAAGGCCAAGGCGGCCGTCGGCGCGGCGAAGTTCTACGCCGGCTACCTGCCGACGCTCGT
>JAUJME010000436.1 GCA_030447005.1 Solirubrobacteraceae bacterium
GGTGCGCGTCGCGCGCGCCGACGCCGAGCCCGTGCTCGCCGAGCTGCTCGAGCTCTCGCCGGCGGGGCTCGAGGAGCGCGACGACGGGGGCGACTCCGTCGAGTACGTCATCTACGGCGCGCCGGGGGAGCTGCCCGACCTGCCCGACGTGCGGGCCGCGGCGGGCGCGGCGCTCGTGGAGGTGAGCACGACGGAGATCCCCGACGACTGGCCGGAGCGCTGGAAGGCGTTCCACAAGCCGATCGAGGTGGGCCACGTGCGGGTCCGCCCGCCGTGGGAGCCGGCCGCTCCGGGCGGCGTCGACGTGGTCATCGATCCCGCGCAGGCGTTCGGGACGGGCGCGCATCCGACGACGCGGCTCTGCCTCGAGCTGCTGCTCGACGTGACATCGTCCAGAGTCCGAGCGCCAGCGAAGGGCGGCCGGACGAAACCCCTTATCGCCCTTGCTGACTGGGGCGCGGGGAGCGGGGTGTTGGCGGTCGTGGCGGCCAAGCTCGGCTATGCGCCGGTCGCCGCGGTCGACTACGACCCGCTGAGCGTCGCGGCGTGCCGCGACAACGCTCGCGCCAACGGGGTCGCGCTCGACGTCGCCCGGGTCGACCTGCGCGCGCAGCCCGGCCCGTGGGCGCCCGTGGTCTGCGCCAACCTCCTGCGCCCGCTGCTGCTCGAGGTCGCCGCGCGCCTCGAGCGCCCGCCCGAGCTCCTGATCGCCTCGGGCCTGCTGCGCGAGGAGGGCGACGAGGTCGCCGCCGCCTTCGCCCGCCACGGCCTGCGCGAGCGCGACCGCCGCGAGGGCGGCGAGTGGGCCGCGCTCGCGCTCGCCCGCGGGTAGGCTCGCCGCCATGGCGTGGGAGATCCTCATCCTCGGCGGCGGCTTCGCCGGGCTGACCGCCGCGCGGCGCCTGGAGCGCGAGCTGGCGCCGCAGGCCGCGCGGGTCACCCTCGTCAACGACGTCAACTTCATGCTCTACACGCCGCTGCTGCCCGGGGCGGCGGGCGGGACGCTCGAGCCGCGCCACGTCGTCGTCCCGCTGCGCGAGGAGCTGCGCTCGACGCGGCTGTTCCTCGGCGAGGTGCTCGACGCCGATCCCGCCCGCAAGGTGGTGCGGGTGCGGCCGTCGGGGCGCGAGGACGCCGAGGAGCTCCGCTACGACCACCTGGTCGTCGCGCTCGGCGCCACGTCGCGGACCTTCCCGATCCCCGGCCTCAAGGAGCACGCGCGCGGGTTCAAGACGCTGTCGGAGGCGATCGCCCTGCGCAACCGCGTGGTCCAGACGCTCGAGCAGGCCGAGAACCTCGAGGACGAGGCGGAGCGCACCGCGCTGCTCACCTACGTGGTGGTGGGGGCGGGCTACGCCGGGCTCGAGGGGCTCGCCGAGCTCCAGGACTTCGCCTCCGACGTGGTCGACGTCTACCCGCGCTGCCGGATGCACGGGCTGCGCTTCATCCTCGTCGAGGCGAAGGACCGCGTGATGTCGGAGATCTCGGCCGACCTGGCCCACTTCGCGGAGGAGGAGCTGCGACGGCGGGGGATCGAGATCGCGACGAGCACGACGGTCGAGCGGGTCTCGCCCGACTCGATCGAGCTCTCCACGGGCGAGGTCGTCCCGACCCGCACCGTCTGCTGGACCGCCGGCGTCACGCCGCACCCGGTGGTCGCGCGGCTCGGCCTCCCGCTCGACGGGCAGGGACGGCTCAGGGCGGACCGCTACTGCCAGGTCGAGGGCTTCCCCGACGTGTGGGCGATCGGCGACGCCGCGGCGGTCCCCGACCCCGCCCGCCCGGGCCAGCCCTCGCCGCCGACCGCGCAGCACGGCGTCCGGCAGGGCAAGGTCGTCGCGCACAACGTCGTCTGCGCGATGGGCGGAGGGCGGCGGCGGCGCCCGTTCCGCTACCGGACGCTCGGCGTGTTCGTCGACATGGGGCGCCACGAGGCGGTCGCCAGCACGCTCGGCATCAAGTGGCGCGGCTTCCCCGCCTGGTTCCTGGCCCGCAGCTACCACCTGGCGATGATGCCGGGCACCAAGCGGCGGATCCGCCTCGTCACGGACTGGACGGTCGGCCTGATGTTCGGGCGCGACGCATCCGAGCTCGGCCAGCTCGGCCATCCGCCGCAGCTCGACGGGGCGCGCGGC
>JAUJME010000437.1 GCA_030447005.1 Solirubrobacteraceae bacterium
GCGCCCGCGCACGCCGAGGCGGCCGCCAAGGGGTACTTCATCCGCGACGCCCGCGGCGAGCCGTTCCCGATCCTCACCAGCCGCAACACGGTGGTCAACGCGATCGACTTCACCAACCCGGAGGCGGCGCGCTGGTGGAAGACGCAGCTCGACCGCTCCAACGCGCTCGGCTTCGAGGCCTTCATGCACGACTTCGGCGAGTTCGTCACCGAGGGGATGCGGTTCGCCGACGGCTCGCCGCCCGAGCTCGCCCACAACCGCTATCCCGTCCTCTACCACCAGGCGGCGCGCGCGGCGGTCGACGCCTACGCCGCCGAGCATCCCGGCTTCGAGCCGTGGTTCTACGTCCGTGCGGGCTACGACGGGGCCACGCGCGCGACCTCGGGCGTCTTCCCCGGCGACGAGACGACGGACTGGGCCAAGGCGTCAGGGCTGCCCTCCGTCGTTCCGGCCATGCTCAACCTCGCGCTCACCGGCGCCAACACCTTCACCACCGACGTGGGCGGCTACTTCGACTTCATCGCCCCGCGGACCTCGCCCGAGCTGCTCACGCGCTGGTCGCAGCTGGCGGCCTTCACGCCCGTCTCGCGCATCCACAACTCGACGGACAAGAAGTCGCTCTACCCGTGGGAGGCCGGCGACGCGACGATCGACGCCTACCGCCGCTACGCCCGCGCGAAGGTGAAGCTGATCGACCTCGTCGACGCGGAATCCCGGCGGGCGTCGCGCGAGGGGACGGTCGGGCCGGTGCGCCCGCTCGTGCTCGAGGACGGCTCGAAGGCCGCGCGCTCGGTCGAGGACGAGTGGCTGCTCGGCCGCGACCTGCTGGTCGCGCCGGTGCTCGAGCGCGGCGCGCGCTCGCGGCGCGTCTACCTGCCCGCCGGCGCGCGCTGGGAGCGGGTGACCGTCGGCGAGGACGGCTCGCTGCTCCCGACGGGCGACGTGGGCGCGGGCGGCACGACGGTCACCGCGCCGGCCCCGCTCGCCGACATCCCGGTCTACCGGCGGGTGGCCGAGGCCCGGCGCTGCGCGAGCCGCCGCAACTTCTCGATCCGCCTGCGCGTGCCACGGCGGGCGGGGCGCGTGAAGCGCGCGAGCGTCTTCGTCAACGGCCGGCGGGTGAAGGTCGTGCGCGGCGGGCGGCGCCTGCGCGCCCCGGTCGACCTGCGCGGGCTCCCCGCCGGGCGCTTCCTCGTCCGGGTCGAGCTCGTGACCTCGCGCGGGCGGCGGGTGCTCGAGACCCGCGCCTACCGGACCTGCACCCCGAAGCGCTCCTAGCCCCCGCGCCGGTCGCGCGCGAGCATCCCCGCGACCGCACCCATGATCAGCACGCCGTTGACCGGGTGCAGCGCGCTGAGCTCGGGCGTCTCGTAGCTGGCGAGGACGTACTGGAGCGAGGCGAGGACGAACAGCACGGCGGCGAGCAGGATGTCCGTCCGGGTGCGCAGGTCCCGGAAGACCAGCGTCACGATCAGGGCGATCAGCGTGACGCCGTGGATGATGCTGCCGAGGATCTCGTGGGGCTCGAAGGAGCCGGCGCGGAACGTCCCCCGCCCCGCCAGGTAGAACTGCACGAGGACCATCGCGAGCAGCAGGCCCATGATGGCCATCCGCACGGTGCGGCCGGTCGAGCGGGCGCCGGGCGAGCGTTCGCCGGCGGTGTGGGCGGTGGTGGCCATGGGCTGTCCTCGCGGGTCGGTCGGTCGGTGCGATCGGTCCGCCTAGGATGCCGGACCGCATGGACGATTCGCCGCCGCCGCCGAGCGACCTTCCGCCGGGCGAGCCCCGGGAGGTGGCGATCCGCGACGAGGTGATCCGCCTCGGCCAGCTCCTCAAGCTGGCCGGCCTCGCGGCCTCGGGCGGGGACGCCCGCGCCATGCTCGACGCGGGCGTCGTGACGGTCAACGGCGAGCCCGAGAGCCGCCGCGGGCGCCAGTTGCGCCGCGGCGACGTCGTCGCGCTGGGCGAGGACGCGGTGCGGGTCGTCTAGCGCGCGCCGACCGCCTCCGCCGCGGTGTCCGGGTTGTCGGAGAACAGCCCGTCGATCCCCAGGCCGAGGAACTGGCCGTACTCGGCGAACGCGTTGCCGTACTGCGCCGGGTCCGTGCCGAAGCGCAGCTCGAGCG
>JAUJME010000438.1 GCA_030447005.1 Solirubrobacteraceae bacterium
CCTAGCCCTCGCAGCCGCGGCGAGCGCGCCGGCGACGGGTGGAGCGCGGCGTCCGGCGCGCGCTGGGACTCCGCTCCAACCGCCGGCGCCCGGCCGGCTGGAACTCGGCCGACGCGGCGGCGCTGCCGATCCTCCCGGGCCTCGCCCGCTACGACGAGGTCCGCGCGGGCGCGATCCGCCACGCCTTGCGCTTCACCGTCCGCCGCTCCCAGCCCGCCTACGTCCACCCCGCGAGCCACTTCGCATCGAGCTCCGCCGACCCGGCGCTCCCGCCGATGGGCCTGCGGCTGCGGCTCAAGCGCTCCTTCCGGATCGGCGGCCACCGGGACCAGGCGCGCGCGATCCTCCGGGCGCTCAAGCGCTACGGGATGATCGTCGCCGACAACGGCTCGAGCTGGTTCATCACCGGCGCGGCCGACTCGCGCTCGGACGACGAGGACCTCGGCCAGCTCGAGCGGGTGCCGGGCAGCGCCTTCGAGGCCGTCCGCACCGGGCGGATCACCCGCGGCTCGGACTAGCCGAGCAGCGGCGCGAAGCTCGCCGCGACGCGCAGCCCGACCCGCCGCCCGCCCGCGCGGTGCTCGGCGAGGACGCGGGCGTGCAGCGCGCGGTGGCGCATCTCCTCGACGAGCTCGCGCGAGCGGGTGGCGGGGACGTAGCCCGCCTGGCACTCGAGGGAGAGGTCGAGGACGGCGAGCGCGAAGGGGTCGTGCGGGTTGTCGGGCTCGGGCATCAGGATCACCGGCTCGCCCGGCGCGAACCCGTCGGCCTGGAGCGCCTCCGCACGGTGCGACGTCCCCACCACCCGCAGGACGTGGACGCCCGAGTCGTCGAGGTCGGCGTCGCTCCACGCGGCCCCGCGCTCGTCGACCACCCGGTAGCCGCGGGTCATCCCCTCGCCGTGCGACCAGGCGGTCTCGAACCACTCCATCCGCAACTCGGAGACCAGCCCGCGGGAGGCGGTGAGGCGCCGGCCCGAGAGGGCTCCAGGTCGCATCGCACGGGCCATCCTCGCACCTCCTCCGTATCCTGCGGCCCATGGCCTCCAACGCACCCATCTCGTTCGCCCGCGGCGCGCCGTCGCTCGACATCGTGGACGTGGAGGGCCTCCAGGACGCCGCCCAGCGGGCCTTCGCCAACGACCCGGCGGGGACGTTCGCCTACGGCACCTCGGTCGGCTACGTGCCGCTGCGCGAGTGGATCGCCGAGCAGCACGGCGTGGAGCCCGACCAGGTCCTGGTCACCAACGGCTCGATGCAGGCCGACGCCTTCCTGTTCAGCCTGCTCGTGCAGCCGGGCGACGCGGTGGTCGTCGAGTCGCCGACCTACGACCGCACGCTGCTCAACCTCCGCGAGCGCGGCGCGGACGTCCGGATGGTCGCGCTGGAGACCGACGGCATCGACGTCGACGCGGTCGAGTCGCTCATCGACGGCGGCGTGGCGCCCAAGCTCGCGCACATCATCCCCAACTTCCAGAACCCGGCGGGCTACACGCTGAGCGCCGAGAAGCGCGCGCGGCTGCTCTCCCTGGCCGGCGAGCGCGACTTCGTCCTGTTCGAGGACGACCCGTACATCGCCATCCGCTTCGAGGGTGACGACCAGCCCACGATGCTCTCCCAGGACGAGGCCGGGAAGGTGGTCTACGCCTCCTCGTTCTCAAAGACGGTCTGCCCGGGCATCCGCGTCGGCTACCTGGTCGGCCCGGCGGCGATCGTCAAGCAGGTCCAGGGCCTGGCCACCAACACCTACATCTCGCCGAACATGGTCGCCCAGTCGATCGTCAACGAGTTCTGCCGCTCGGGGCGGATCGAGCAGTCGATCGCCACGGTCAAGTCGGCGCTGCGCGAGCGGCGCGACACGCTCGTCGCCGCCCTCGAGCGCGAGCTGCCCGAGGCGCGCTTCAGCCCCCCGCAGGGTGGCTACTTCATGTGGGTAGAGCTCCCCGACGGGACGTCGGTCGCCGAGCTCGAGTCCGCCGCCAAGGAGCGCGGCGTGGTCTTCGTCAAGGGCACGGACTTCCTGCTCGAGGGCGGCGAGAACACCCTGCGCCTCGCGTACTCGGGGGTCACCCCCGAGCAGATCGACGAGGGCATCACGCGGCTGGCCGACGCCGCCCGCTCGCTCG
>JAUJME010000064.1:0-6227 GCA_030447005.1 Solirubrobacteraceae bacterium
CGACGGTCGCCAGGCCGCCGCGCGTCGGGTCGCGCAGGCAGCGGACGCCGTCCCCGCCCGCCGCCAGGACGGCGGAGACCAGGTCGTGGAGCGGCGCGGTGTCGCTCTCGAGGTCGAGCTCGAGCTCGAGGCCGCCGCGGGCGATCATGATCGCCATCCCGTGGTCGCCGAGCATGCCGGAGACCAGCAGCCGGTCCCCCGGCCGGATGCGCTCGACCCCGAGCTCCACGCCCACCGGGATCAGCCCGACGCCGGTCGTGGCCACGTAGAGCCCGTCGGCCTTGCCGCGCTCGACGACCTTCGTGTCGCCCGTCGCGATCGGCACCCCGGCCGCCCGGGCGGCGCGGGCCATCGAGTCGGCGTAGCGCTGGAGGTCGGGGATCGCGAGCCCCTCCTCGACCACGAAGGCCGCCGACAGCGCGAGCGGCCGGGCGCCCACCATCGCCAGGTCGTTGACCGTCCCGTTGACCGCGAGCTCGCCGATGTCGCCGCCCGGGAAGTCGAGCGGGTGCACCACCGACGCGTCGGTGGAGAACGCCAGGCGGTCCCCGCCCGGCAGCTCCATGACGGCGCCGTCGGCGAGCGGGGCGAGCAGCTCGTTGTCGAACGCGCGGGCGAAGACGGTGGAGACGAGCGAGTGCGACGACTTGCCGCCCGCGCCGTGGGAGAGGGTGACGTGCGTGTCGAGGAGCTTGACGTGCGGCCGGCGCCGCCGCTTCTCGATCGCGGCGAGGACGTCGGCCTCGGTCCGGCTCACGCGAGAAGCCGCCCATCGCGCGCGACGTCGCGGGCGGAGGACCCTCGGGGTCTCACGCCGGCGCCGCCTCGCGCACGGAGCGCCGGCCGGCGAACCGGCCGTAGTTGTAGTAGGCCGCGCAGGCGCCCTCGCTGGAGACCATGCAGGTCCCGATCGGGCGGTCCGGGGTGCACGCCGTCCCGAACACCTTGCACTCCCACGGCTTGATGACGCCCTTGAGGACCTCGCCGCACTGGCACGCCTTGGGGTCGGCCACCCGGATGCCCGGCACGCCGAAGCGGACCTCGGCGTCGAAGTCCGCGAACTCGGGCCGCAGCTTGAGCGCGCTCTGGGAGATGAACCCGAGCCCGCGCCACTCGAAGGTCGTCCGCAGCTCCATCGTCTGGGCGATCACCTGCAGCGCCCTGGGGTTGCCCTCCTCGCGGACGACGCGCGTGTACTGGTTCTCGACGTCGCGGCGGCCGTCGCGCAGCTGCACGAGCAGCTGGTAGACCGACTGCAGGACGTCGAGCGGCTCGAAGCCGGCGACCACCACCGGGCGCCCGTAGTCGCGGGCGATGAAGCGGTAGGGGCGGGTGCCGATGACCGTCGAGACGTGGCCCGGGCCGATGAAGCCGTCCAGGCGCAGGTCGGGGGAGCCGAGGATCGCCCGGATCGCCGGGATGATCGTCACGTGGTTGGCGAAGACGCTGAAGTTGCGGATCCCCTCCGCCTTCGCGCGCAGCAGCGTCAGCGCGGTCGACGGCGTGGTGGTCTCGAAGCCGATGGCGAAGAACACGACCTCGCGGTCGGGGTTCTCCCGGGCGATCCGCAGCGCGTCGAGCGGCGAGTAGACCATCCGGACGTCGGCGCCCTGGGCCTTGGCGTCGAGCAGCGAGCCGTTGGACGCGGGGACGCGGACCATGTCGCCGAACGTGGTGAAGATGACCTCGGGCCGGCGGGCGAGCGCGATCGCGTCGTCCTGGCGCCCCATCGGGATGACGCAGACGGGGCAGCCCGGTCCGTGGACGAGCTCGACGGAGTCGGGGAGCACGTCCTCGACCCCGTGCTTGTAGATCGCGTGGGTGTGGCCTCCGCAGACCTCCATGAACTTGTAGTGGCGGCCGGGCTCGACGAGCGCGGCGATGCGCTCGCTGAGGTGCTTGGCGACCTCCCCGGAGCGGAACTCGTCGACGAACCTCATGGGCGGTCTCCCACTGCTTCGAGGATCAGGTGATAGGCCGTCGCCTGCGCCTCCTGCAGGCGCGGGACGTAGTCGCCTCCGACGACGAGCGAGTGGTCGAGCGTGGCCAGCCGGGCGGCGCGCCCGCCGTCGTAGCCGACGAGCGCGACGGTCAGCAGCCCGCGCCGCGACGCCTCCTCGAGACCGGCCACCACGCTGGGCGACGATCCGCTCGTGGAGATCGCCAGCGCGACGTCGCCCGCGCCGCCCAGCGCGATCAGCTGCCGGGCGAAGACGTTCTCGAATCCCACGTCGTTGGCGACGGCGGTCACGGTGGCCGGGTCGTCGGTGAGCGCGAGCGCCGGCCAGCCGCGCTCGCGGGCGTCGTACGCGGCGTCCTGGGCGTCGGTCGCCGACCCGCCGTTGCCGAAGACGAGGAGCCGCCCCCCGGCCGCCAGGCGCTCGCGGATCGCCGCCGCGCAGCGCTCGAGCGCGGGAGCGTCGAGCCCGTCGCGCAGGGCGGTGGTGTCGCGCCCCTTGGCCACGGTCGAGGCGCGGACGTCGGCGAGGACGCCGGCCAGGCCGTCCTCGGAGCCGTCGAGGAACGGATAGAGGAACGCGGTGGGGTCCTCGGGCACGCGCTCGAGCGCGACGCCCGCGTGGCAGAGGAGGACGTCGCCCACCGCGAGCTCGTCCGCCACGAGGTCGACGGCGACGTCCTCGCGCGCCCCGTCGCGCTCCACCGTGGCGGCGGCGCCCGAGAGCGCGACGACGCGCGCCTCGACGGCGACGTCGCCGCACGTGAGGCACTGCTCCTCGAGCAGCCCCGGGTGCTCGAAGAAGACGTGGACGAGCTCCCAGAGGACGTGGTAGGCGGTCTCCTGCACCTCCTGGACGATCGCGCGGTCGTCGCTGGGCACGGAGAAGGCGAAGTCGGCCTCCGCCCCGGCCCCCGGGCCGGTCAGGGCGAGCGTGAGCAGCCCGCGCCGGCGAGCCTGGGCCAGGAGCTCCCCGTCCTCGGGCGCGAGCGAGCCGTGGGCGAGCACGAGGACGGCGTCGTCGCCGCGGGCGAAGGCGCCGAGCGAGCGCCGGTCGGGCAGCGCGACGGCGGGCAGCGCGCGCTTGCCGACGATGACCGGGTGCAGGAACTCGACCGCCACGTGCGCCGCGTCGGAGGCGGCGCCCCCGGCGCCGTGGGCGAGCAGGGTGCCCCCGCGGGAGAAGGCGCGGGCGAGCGCGTGGCAGGCGTCGGCCAGCCGCTCCTGCTCGGCCTCGAGGAAGCGCTCGAGCACCGCGGCGCGCTCCGCGATCGCGTTCCTCACTCGATCGCGCTCCCCTTGAGCTCCTCGAGCTCCTCGTCCCATTCCGGGCCGAGCGACTCGAGGAACTCCTTGGTGGCCAGCGCCTCCTCCTCGTCGACCTTCGACATGGCGAAGCCGACGTGGATGAGGACCCAGTCCCCGACGTCGACCGCGTCGGCGCCCACGAGCAGCGCGGCGTTGACGTTGCGGCGGACGCCGTCGACGTCGACCTTCGCGATCGCGTTCGCCGGATCGACCCACTCGACGATCTGGCCGGGGATGCCTAGGCACATGGGAGCTCCATCCTGGCGGCGGCCACGGCGGCCTGCCCGTAGGAGATGCCGCCGTCGTTGGGCGGGACGCGGCGGTGGGTCAGGACGGCGAAGCCCTCGCCGGCCAGCCGCCGCTCGAGCGAGGCGGCGATCCGGGCGTTCTGCAGGCAGCCGCCGCTCAGCACGACGGTGCGGGGCCCGCCCGCCTCGGCGCACGCCGTCGCGAACGCCGCGGCGAGCCCTTCGTGCGCCGCGGCGGCGATCTGGGCGCGCGGGCGGCCCGCGGCCAGGTCGTCGTGGGCCGCTCGGACCACGTCGGCGCCGATCAGCGCGTCGCCCGCGCGCCGGCACGCGTAGGGCTCGGCGGCCGTCGCGCCGGCGAGCCACTCGAGCTCCACCGCGGCCTGCCCCTCGTAGGAGACGGCGCTGCGGACGCCGAGCAGCGCGGCGACCGCGTCGAGCAGCCGTCCGGCGCCGCTCGAGAGCGGCGCGTTGACCGCGAGGCTCTGGCGCACGAGCGCCCAGCGCTCGAACGGGACGGGGCGATCGGCGCGCTCGAGGTGGACCGCCGCGGAGCGCCACGGCTCGCGGATCGCCTGCTCGCCGCCGGGGAGCGGGAGGGCCTCGAGGTGCGCGACGCGCTCGAACGACGCGAGGTCGCAGTGCAGGAGCTCCCCGCCCCACAGGGTCCCGTCGGGCCCGTACCCCGTCCCGTCGAGCACGACCGCCAGCGCCGGCCCGGTCACGCCGTGCTCGGCCAGGCAGGCGGCGGCGTGGGCGTGGTGGTGCTGCACGCCGACGAGCTCGGCGTCCTGCCGCAGCGCCCAGGCCGTCGACGCGTAGCCCGGATGCAGGTCGTGGGCGACGACCTCGGGCCGCAGCCGCAGCATGGCCAGGTAGAGCTCGAGGTCGGCGCGGAAGGCGCGGCGGGCGCCGTCGGTGTCGAGGTCCCCGAGGTGGGGTGAGATCCACGCCCGGTCACCCCGCGCCACGCAGAACGTGCTCTTGAGCTGGGCGCCGGCCGCGACGAGCGGCCGCGCCGCGACCGCCGGGAGCGGCAGGCCGGCGGGAGCGAGCCCGCGGGAGCGGCGCAGGGGCCGGCCCGCACGGACGACGGAGTCCTCGCAGCGGCGGTGGATCGGCCGGTCGTGGCCGAGGAAGGCGTCGGCGATGGACGCGAGGCGCGCCCGCGCCTCGTCGTCGCCGACCGCGATCGGCTCGTCGGAGCGGTTGCCGCTCGTCATCACCAGCGGCCGGCCGGCGTCGCGGAGGAGCAGGTGGTGCAGCGGCGTGTAGGGCTCGAGGACCCCGAGCCACGGCGAGCCCGGAGCGACCCCCGCCGCGACCGGCGCGCCGTGGCGCCGGCGGGCGAGCACGATCGGGCGGGCCGCGGACCGCAGCAGCGCGCGCTCCTCGGCCTCGAGCTCGACGAGCGCCTCCGCGTCGGCGGTCATCACCGCGAACGCCTTGGCGTCCCGGGCCTTGCGGGCGCGCAGGCGCGCGACGGCCTCCTCGTCGGCCGCGTCGCAGGCGAGGTGCCAGCCCCCGAGGCCCTTCACCGCCAGGATCCCGCCGCCGCGCAGCAGGAGGACCGCCTCGTCGAGGTCCATCGACAGCCGCGGACCGCAGGCGGGGCAGGCGATGGCCTCCGCGTGGAAGCGCCGGTCGGCCGGATCCTCGTACTCCGCGCGGCAGTCCGCGCACAGCGGGAAGCCGGCCAGCGTCGTCCGCTCGCGGTCGTAGGGAAGGGCGCGGACGACGGTGAAGCGCGGGCCGCACGCCGTGCAGGCGAGGAACGGGTAGCGATGGCGCCGGTCGTGCGGGTCGAACAGCTCGCGCAGGCAGTCGTCGCAGGTGGCGAGATCCGGGCCGACGGCCGGCGCGGCGTCGCCCGCGCGGCTCGCGGCGATCGCGAAGCCGCGCTCGCCGCGCGGCTCGACGACCGCCTGGGTCAGGCGGTCGACGTGCGCCGCCGCGGGCGCCTCGCGCACGAGCGCGGAGGCGAACGCGTCGAGCGCGTCGCCGTCGCCCTCGACCTCGACCTCGACCCCCCAGCCGGTGTTGCCGACGCGGCCCGCGAGCCCGTGCCGGTCGGCGAGGGCGCGGACGAACGGCCGGAAGCCGACGCCCTGCACGATCCCCGTGATCTCGAAGCGCCGCCGCTCGACGGTCGTCTGGGCCGTGGCCGGCACGGCGGCTAGGACGTGCTCGGCTTCGGGAGGTCGTCGGCCGAGTCGATGCCCGCGCCGTCGCCCGCCGCGCCGCCGTCCTGCGGGCCGACCACGTCCTGCAGCGCGGCCGCGACACCCTCGAGCGCACCGTTGATGTCGCGCAGCCGCGGGCCGATCGGCGCGGTCTGCGTCTCGATCGCGCGGACGCCGAAGGTGATCTTGCCGAGCGTCGTCGAGACGCTGCGCAGGCGCGCGGCGATCGCGATCAGGTAGCCGGCGAGCACGGCGACGAGCAGGCCGACCTCCCCGAGCGTCGCGGCGATCAGCGTCTTGCGGCCGTTCATGGTGTGGTGCCTCCGTTGGCTTCGCGATGGCGCTCGAGCTCCTCGAGCAGCGCGACGCCGCCGTCGCGCGTCCCGTCGAGCAGGTGGGCGGCCTGCGTGTTCTGCGCGAGGCGCTTGCCGGCCGTCCAGACGTCCTCGACCGACCGCTCGACGTCGATCGCGGCGCGCCGGACGCCCTCGAGCAGCCCCCATACCGCCCCGGCGACCACGAGCCCCCCGA
>JAUJME010000064.1:6327-7998 GCA_030447005.1 Solirubrobacteraceae bacterium
CCGAGGACCGGAACGCCCGCCGCCAGGCCGACCCAGGCCGCCGTGCGGCCGCTCACGGCTTCTCCAGTCCCTCGCGGACCGCCCGCAGGTCCGCCGCGATGCTGCCGGCCGCCGCGTTGGTCCGGGTGAGGTCGAAGAGGACGTCGGTGTTGAGCCGTGCGCCGTCGAGGGCGCGCGTGATGTCCTCGGCCTGTCCGACGATCCGCCGGCAGAGGGCGATGATGGCGATGAGCAGGGAAGCGGCGATCGCCACGACCACCGCCCCGAGTCCCCATCCAATGACCCAGCGATTCACGCGGCTAGGTGTACCACACACACAGAGCGCCGGTCCACCCTCTGCCGCACCCGGCGCGAGGGCCGCTCAGGGCGTCGTCGGATGCGGCAGCTCGTCCGATGTCTCGATGCCCGCGGTCGCACCGTCGGCGGCGCCGGCCGGCGGCGGCGGCGCGTCCCCGACGATCTCCTGCAGGGCGCCGGCGACCTGCCCGAGCGCGCCGTTGACGTCGCTGAGCGCGGGGCCGATCGGGGCGGTCTGGGACTCGATGGCCCGGACGCCGAAGGTCACGAGCCCGAGGGTCGAGGAGACCTTGCGCAGCGTGGCCGCGATGGCGATCAGATAGCCCGCCAGCACGACCACGAGCAGCAGGACCTCGACGAGCGTGAGGACGATCAGGACGGTGTTCACGGCTGGCTCCTTGCGAGGTCGCGATGGCGCTCCACTTCTTCGACGAGCTCCGTCCCCCGGGCGACGGTCGTCCCCAGGAGATGGGAGGTCTGGGTGTTCTGGGCGACGCGCTGGCCCATCGACCACAGCTCCGAGACGTCTGTCTCGACCTGCCGGACGGTCCGCCGCAGCGCCTCGAGCAGGCCCCAGACGACCAGCGCGACGACGAGCCCGATCGCGAGCGTGATCCACCACGCGGTCTGGTTGGAGGTGAGGGCGAAGACGGTCATGACACGAGCCCCAGCTTGCGCAGGTACCCCCCGGCGAGCCCGGGGACCGCGCCGCCGAGCTCGCGCGTGGTCGCGAGCTGGTCCGTCCCGTCCAGGTTCGTCGCGATCCCCACGCCGGCGGTGAGGATGTCGGCGGCGTAGCGGTCGATCTCCCGGGCCGGCCGCAGAACGCGGTCGAAGAGCACGATGACGAGCAGCAGGACGACGACGCCGACCGCGAGCCCGGCGAGGGCGAGGACGGCGATGCCGGTGGAGACGGCGAGCGGCGTCATGAGGTGAGCATCCTCCGTGCCGCGGCCAGCCGCCTCGTGATGCGGTCCACCGTGTGGTTGGTCGCGCGCACGTCCCAGAGCGCGTCCGTGTTGGCGCGCGCGCCGTCGAGGGCCCGGGTGATGTCGGTGGCCTGGCGCGAGATCCGCCGGCCGAGGGCGATGATGGTGAGCAGCAGCCCGGCGGCGAGGAGCACGACGACGAGGCCGACCGCCCAGCCGACGTACCAGCCCCAGGCCAGCGCCAGCACGCTCATCGCCGCGCCGGCTCGGCGTCGTCGCGGATGACCGAGCGGGCGTAGTTGGCGAGCGTGGTCGACTGGGTGAGGTCGACGCCATGCGCCTCGCGGGCATGCTCGACCGCCTTGGCCAGGACCTCCTCCTCGGTCTCCCCCGTGACCCGGGCCTTGCACACGACCCCGGCGTCCCGGCAGGCGAAGCTCTTCAT
>JAUJME010000439.1 GCA_030447005.1 Solirubrobacteraceae bacterium
TCGGCGTGGGGGCCGGCTCGGTCGTGGTGGTCGGCGCGGGCGTCGGCGTCGGCGTGGGGGCCGGCTCGGTCGTGGTGGTCGGCGCGGGCGTCGGCGTCGGCGTGGGGGCCGGCTCGGTCGTGGTGGTCGGCGCGGGCGTCGGCGTCGGCGTGGGGGCCGGCTCCGTCGTGGTGGCGGCCTTGAGCGCCGCGGAGCCGCGCTGGAAGCCGGCGAAGGCGGGCTTCAGGGAGCCGTCGTAGCGCAGGAGCCCGCGGTTGTGCTCGCGATCGTCCGGGTTCGTGCCGCGATCCTTGAGGGTGTAGTAGATCCCGACCGGGACGTAGGACCAGGTCGCCATCTGCTTGTAGGCGGCCTCCACGTAGGTGGCCGCGGTGGCCTCGTCGACGCAGTTGGCCCACAGCGCCTGGTTGCGGATGGTGCAGTTGCTCCAGCCGAACTCCGTCAGCCAGAGCGGCTTGTCGTCGCCGTGGCGCAGCATCACGTTGCGCACGGCCGGGACGCCCGAGATGAAGGAGAGCTTCTTGTAGTCCGGGAAGGGGTTCAGCGGGGAGTTGTCGCCGCTGTAGGGGTGGATCGAGAGCGCGTCGAAGCTGCCCTTGGCGCCGCGCTGGTACATCGCGTCGACGAAGGTGTAGTCGGACTCGGCAGTGACGCCGCCGACCACCGTCGTGCCCGGAGCGGCCTGCTTGGCGGCGGGGTAGGCGGCCTTGAGCAGCGCGACGTACTCGCCGACGGGGTCGGCGGCCAGCCAGAAGTCGTCCTGGTTGGGCTCGTTCCAGATCTCCCAGGCGGTGACGCGGTTGCCGTAGCGGCGGGCGAGGAACGCGAGCATGTCGGCGTAGTCCTGCGGGTTGCGGGGGGCCGCGTTGCGCAGGCCCGAGTCGCTCGCCCAGGTGGGGGTCCACATGAGCGTGAGCAGGACCTTGAGGCCGCGGGCGTTGGCCTTGTCGACGGCCTGGTCGACCTTCGTCAGGTACCAGGTCGCGTAACGGCCCTTGCCGTCGGTCTCGATCGTCCGCCAGCCGACGTCGACGCGGACCATGCCGGCGCCGGCCTCCTTGGCGCGGTCGAGCTGGCGGTCCATCTCGGCGCTGTCGACGTTGCCCCACGTCAGGTGGGCCTGGACGCCGGAGACGGGCGTCGCCTGGGCGGCGGAGGGGAGGATCAGGATGAGGACTGCAGCGAGTGCGACCTGCAGCAGCAGCCGCAGCGACGCCATTCCGGGGCGGGGCATTTCGAGCACCTCTCGTCGAGTGCATCACCGCCCAGAAAGCCCTTCGGCGGCCCGGCTGGCTCAGAGAGCTCCGTGGCTTTGCGGACCCGCCTCACGACGGGGGTGCCTTTATCGGGGGTGCTGCGATTTACGTTGCTCCTTGGATCGACCGGTCAGGGCCCGTCCTGAGGCGTTCGCGTCCGGAGGCGGACATCTGTACGACCCTCGCCGCCCGAGGCCGCGCGGCGCCGGTAGGCCCGCGCCTTCTCCCGGCCGCCGCAGACCCGCATGGAGCACCAGGTGCTCGCCCCGTTGCGCGAGGCGTCGTAGAAGGCCCAGCCGCAGTGGTGGCCCGGGCAGGCCTTGAGCCGGGGCCAGGTGCCGGCGGCCTGCGCTTCGGCGACCAGCGCCAGCACGAGGCCGAGCACCCCGGGCAGGTCCTCGCTCGCGAGCGCGGGCGCCATGCGGCCGTCCCCGTCGACCGCCATCGCCGCTCCGAGCCCGTCCGCCGCGGCGCGGAGGCCGGCGATCGCCGCGGCGTCGACCGTCTCGCCGTTGTGGCCGCGGAGGACCGCCTGGAGACCCGCGCGGAGCGCGAGCGCCCGCCGGAGCTGGGCCTCCGGCGCCCGCGGGCCCTCGAGCCCCCGCTCGGCCAGCCACTCCGCCGCGCGCGCCGGGGTGGCGAGCCGGTCCTCCCCCCGATGCGCGGGGCGCAGGTCGAAGAACGAGTTGGCGAACGCCTGGACGAGCGCGAGGCGCCCGGGCGCGGGCCGGCGGCCGCCGGACTGCGGCCCCGCCGTGTAGAGGCTCACGAGCTGCCGCCGCCGCACGCCGGCGAGACGGTCAGCGTCGCCCGGCGCTGGATGGCGAGCTCTCCGGGGCGCTGGATGATCCTGCAGAGCGTGTAGC
>JAUJME010000065.1 GCA_030447005.1 Solirubrobacteraceae bacterium
GGGAGCCCGAGCACCTCGTCGCGGGGCTGAAGGCGGGCGCCGACGCGGTGCTCTGCGCCTCGATCTTCCACTACGGCCGCCACTCGGTCGCCGAGGTCAAGGCGCGGCTCGCCGAGGCGGGGATCGCGGTGCGGCCGGTCGCGGGGGCGTAGGATCGCGCCATGTCCTGGGTCCTGCACCGCCGCGGCGAAGGCGAGCGCCACACCGCCGGGCCGACCGCCGAAGCCGTGATCAAGGCGGCGGGCGAGGAAACCGCCGGCACGCTCTTCTTCGCCGAGACCCGCATCGCCGCGGGATTCCCCGGCCCGCCGCTGCACCGCCACCGCGAGCTGCACGACCTGTTCCACGTCCTGGAGGGCACGCTGACGCTGCGGCTCGGCGACGAGTCGCACGAGCTGGGCCCGGGGGACTTCGCCTGCGTGCCGCCGGGCGTGGGGCACACGTTCTCGAACCCGAGCGACGCGACCGTGCGCTTCCTCAACGTCAACACCCCCGCCGGCTGGGAGCACTACATGCGAGAGCTCGGCGAGGCGGGGCGGGGAGGGCCGCTGACGCCCGAGGCGATCGGCCGGATCGCGACGCGCCACGACTTCGAGCCCGCCTGAGCGCGCCAACCGGATGCCCTTGGGCGACCTGCTCGCGCACCCCGCCGTGGCGCTCGTCGCCGGCGAGCAGGGCGTCCACGCGGTGGGCGGCGCGGTCCGCGACGCCCTGCTGGGCCGCCCGGCGCACGAGGTGGACTTCGTCGTCGAGGGCGACGCCGTCGCCCTCGCCCGGCGGCTCGGCGGCGAGCTGACGGTCCACGAGCGCTTCGGCACCGCCACCGTCCGGCGCGACGGCCTGGCGCTCGACCTCGCGTCGGCGCGGCGCGAGCGCTACCCGCGGCCGGGCGCCCTGCCCGATGTCGAGCTCGGCGCCTCGCTCGAGGAGGACCTCGAACGGCGCGACTTCACGGTCAACGCGATCGCCGTCCGGCTGACCGACGGCGCGGTGACCGAGGCGCCGGGGGCACGCGATGACCTCGGAGCCGGCGTGCTGCGGGTGCTCCACGACCGCTCGTTCCTCGACGACCCGACGCGGCTGCTGCGGCTGGCCCGCTACGCCGCGCGGCTGGGGTTCTCGGCTGAGCCCCGGACCCGCGAGCTCGCGCAGGAGGCGGTCGACGGCGGCGCGGTGGAGACCGTCACCCCGTCGCGGATGGGCGCGGAGCTGCGGCTGCTGCTGCGCGAGGCGCAGCCGGCGGCGCTGCTCGCGCTCGAGGCGCTCGGGGTGGGCGAGCGCCTGCTGGGGCCGGGGTTCCACGTCGACCCGGAGTACCTGCGCGACGCGCTCGCACTCTGCCCGCCGGAGGCGCGCGCCGACCTCGTGGCGCTGGCGGCGAGCTGCGGGCCGGACGACGGCCTCGCCGGCCGCCTGCGCCAGCTCGGCTTCCCGGCCAGGGAGGCGGACGTGGTGGCCCGGGCGGCGGCCGGCCGGGATCGGACCGGCTCTCTCGAGGCCGCCGTCGTGGCGGCCGCGCGCGGCTCCCACGATGCTGCGCGCTGGCTCCACTCGGGCCGGCACCTCCGTCTGGCCATCACCGGCGACGACCTGCTGGCCGCCGGGCTGTCGGGTCCCGCGGTGGGCAAGGCGCTGGCCGCCGCGCGCGCGGCGATGCTCGACGGCTCGGCGCCCGACCGCGAGTCCCAGCTCGCCGTCGCGCTCGGCGCCTAGCATGGCCTGGAAGCCATGCCGACCGCCGTCGCCGACCCGCCGCTGCCCGCGCCCTTCGCCTGGCGCGACGGCCACGTCCGCATCGACCTGCCCGGCGGGCGCGCGCTGTTCTCCGGCCGCCGCGGCGGCGTCTCGAGCGGGTCCTACGCGTCGCTGAACCTCGGCCGGCTGACCGACGACGCGGGGGAGAACGTCGACGAGAACCGCGCGCGGCTCGCCGCCGCGGTCGGCGTCCCGCGCGAGCGCTTCCTCTACGGCCGCCAGGTCCACGAGGCGACCGTCCGCCGCGCGACCGAGCCACCGGGGCCCGACCGCCCGCACGCCCCGGAGGACGGCCAGGCGACCGCGCTGCGCGACGCCGCCGCCCTGGTGTTCGTCGCCGACTGCCTGCCCGTGGTGCTCGCCGCCGAGGGCGCCGTCGCGGCGCTGCACGGCGGCTGGCGCGGGCTGGCCGGCGGGATCCTCGCCGAGGGTGTGCGAGCCGTGCGCGAGCTGGGCGGCGAGGGCCCGATCGCCGCGGCCATCGGCCCGGGCGCCGGCGGCTGCTGCTACGAGGTGGGCGAGGAGGTCCACGCCGCCTTCCCAGGCCACGGCGCGCGCGTCGGGGAGCGCAACCTCGACCTCAAGCGGATCGCCCGCGCCCAGCTCCTCGAGGCGGGCGTCGACACGGTCCACGACTGCGGCGTCTGCACGATGTGCGCCCACCCGGCGCTGTTCTTCTCCCACCGCCGCGACGGCGGGGTGACCGGGCGCCAGGCCGGGGTCGTGTGGCGGAGCTGATCACCCGCCTCGACGCCGCCCGCGTGCGCGCCAACGCGGAGCGCGTGCGCGCCGACATCGACGCGGCCGCCCGCCGCGCCGGGCGCGACCCGGCCGGGGTGTCCCTGCTGGCCGCGGTCAAGTACGTGGCGGCGGAGGAGCTCGGCGCGCTCGCCGCGGCGGGCTTGGAGGTCCTCGGGGAGAACCGGGCGCAGGAGCTCGAGGCCAAGGCCGGCGGCCTCCACGGGGACGCGTTCCGCTGGCACTTCATCGGCCGCCTCCAGAGCCGGAAGGTCCGGAGCGTGGTCGCCCACGCCGAGCTCGTGCACTCCGTCGAGTCTGAGTCCGCGCTCGAGCAGCTCGCCCGCCACGGGCGCGAAGAGACCGCGATCCTCGTCCAGGTCAACGTGTCGGGGGAGGAGGGCAAGGCGGGGGTGGCGCCCGAGGCCCTCGGCGCCTTCCTGGAGACCGCCCGGCGCGGGCCGTGCCCGGTGACCGGCCTGATGACCATGCCGCCCGCCGCCGCCGATCCCGAGGCCAGCCGTCCGCACTTCGCCCGCCTGCGCGAGCTCGCCGCCGAGCACGGGCTCGCCGAGCTGTCGATGGGGACCTCGCAGGACTACCGGGTGGCCGTCGAGGAGGGCGCGACGATCGTCCGCGTCGGCTCCGGGCTCTACGCGTAGACTGTCGCTTTGCAGGGAATCCGCCCCGGGGCGGAGAACCCTCTCCCGGATCTCATGGCACTCAGCGATACCTGGCACCGCACCCTCGTCTACTTCGGCCTCGCCGAGGACCGCTACGACGACGACGACTTCGACGACGACCGCGACCGCCCCGCCGCGGTCGCCGCGCCCCGGCGCGAGCCGGAGGCCGAGCTCGAGGACCGCTACCGCGAGCGCCCGAACGTCCGCCGGCTCTCCTCGCGCCGCCGCCGCGACGAGATCGACGACATCTTCGCCGACGACGCGCCCTCCGAGCGGCGCACGACCGTCCTGCGCCCCGTCGCCGGTGCGGGCCGCAGCGCGGGCGCCAACGGCCGGGCCGACGTCCGCGTGCACCTGGTGATCCCCAAGTCGTTCAACGACGCGCAGGACATCGCGGACAAGTTCAAGGACGCGATCCCCGTGATCATCAACCTCCAGGGCTCCGACGCCGACCTCTCCAAGCGGCTGATCGACTTCGCCTCGGGCCTCACGTACGCCCTCGACGGCGGCATGCAGCGGATCGCCGACAAGGTCTTCCTCCTCACGCCCCGCAACGTCGAGGTCTCCGCCGAGGAGCGCGCGCGGCTGATCGAGAAGGGCTTTTTCAACCAGAGCTAGCGTCGTCCAGAGCCCGAGCGCCAGCGAAGGGCGGCCGGACGAAAGCCCTATATTCGCGCGATGCAGCTTGGTCTCATAGGCGCCGGCAACATGGCCCGGGCGCTCGCGCGGGGTTGGGCGGAGCCCGTGCTCTGCACGGACGCCGGGTCGGGCCGCGCGCAGGCGCTGGCCGCCGAGCTCGGCGGCGAGGCGCTCGGCTCCAACGCCGAGCTCGCCGAGCGCGCCGACGTGGTGGTGCTCGCCCACAAGCCGGCGCAGCTCGAGCAGGTGGCCGGCAGCGTCGGGCGGTGCACGAAGCCGGTGGTCTCGGTGCTCGCCCGCACCACGGTGGCCGAGCTCGCCGCCGCCTATCCCGAGGCGCCCGTCTTCCGGGTCCAGCCCAACACGCCGGTCGAGGTCCGCCGCGGCGTGACCGTCTTCGCCGAGCCCGGCGAGGGCGTGGACGCCGAGGCCCACGCCGCCGTGCGCGGGCTGTTCGAGCGTGTGGGGGTGGTGGTCGACCTGCCGGAGAGCCTGATCGGCGCGGGCGGGGCGACGTCGGGCGTCGGGCCGGCCTACGTCGCGCTCGTGGCCGAGGCGATGACCGACGCGGCGATCCGCCGGGGGCTGCCCGCCGCGACCGCCGGCCTGCTCGTCACGGAGACGCTGGCCGGGACCGCCGCGCTGCTCGAGACCCGGGGCCACGACACGCTGGCGCTGCGCCGCCAGGTCACCTCGCCGGGCGGGACCACGAGCCGCGGGCTCGCCGCCCTCGAGCACGGCGGGCTGCGGGCCGCCTTCCACTCCGCCATCGACGCGGTCCTCGAGCCGGCCTGATGGAGGCGCGCGAGCAGATCGCCGAGTTCCTCGGGGCGCTCATCCTCGTCTACACCCTCTGCATCGTCGCCTGGGTGGTCACCTCGCTGGTCTTCTCGCTCGGCGTCCGCGTCCCGTACTCGCGGTGGTCGAACGCCGTGCTCGACTTCCTGCGCGACGTCTCGGAGCCCTACCTGCGGATCTTCCGGCGCTTCGTTCCGCGCCTGGGCCCGATCGACCTCAGCCCGATGGTGGCGATCTTCGCGCTGCAGATCGTCGGCGGGCTGATCGTCGGCGCGATCGCGCCTTGAGACGGGCCGGGCCCGCGCTTCGGGCCGCGGCGGTGCTGACCGGGGTGCTCGCGCTCGACCAGGGCACCAAGGCGCTCGTGCGCGCGAACGTCACGCCCGGCACGCGCGACGGGATCTTCCCCGGCGTCGAGCTGGTCAACACGCGCAACACGGGCGTGGCGTTCTCGCTCTTTCAGGGCGGCGGCGCGCTGCTGATCGCCTTCACCGTGGTGGCGATGGCGGCGGTGGTCGTCTTCTTCGCCCTGCGCCCGGACCGCCCCGGGGCGTGGCTGGCGGTCGGCCTGCTGCTCGGCGGCGCGGGCGGCAACCTGATCGACCGCGCCCGCGAGGGGGCGGTGACGGACTTCATCGACCTGCCGCTGTGGCCGGCGTTCAACGTGGCCGACATGGCGATCACCGTCGGCGTCCTCGCCCTGCTCTACGTCCTCGAACGCCCGCGCGATGCCGAGGAGTGAGCACGTCGCGGGCCCGGAGGCGGCGGGCGAGCGGCTCGACGTCTTCCTCGGCCGCCACGTCGCCTCGCGCAGCGCCGCCGCGGCGCTGATCGACGCCGGCCACGTGACGGTCGACGGCGCCGCGCGCCCCAAGCGCCACCTGCTCGAGGGCGGCGAGCGGGTGGCGGTCGACGCCCCGGAGCCCGAGCCGGAGGCCGAGGTCCCCGCCGCGGAGTTCTCGATCGCCTACGAGGACGACGACGTGCTGGTCATCGACAAGCCGGCGGGCGTCGTGGTTCATCCGGCGCGCGGGCACCGCCACGGGACGCTCGTGCAGGCGCTGGCCGGCCGCGCGGCCGGCGGGGAGGACCCCGAGCGCCCGGGCATCGTCCATCGGCTCGACCGCGACACCTCCGGCCTGCTCGTGGTGGCGCGCAGCGAGGCGGCCCACGCGGCGCTCAAGGAGCAGATGCGCCAGCGCCGCATCACGCGCGAGTACCTGGCGCTCGTCGAGGGCCGCCCGAGCGCGCGCAGCGGCCTGATCGACGCCCCGCTGGGCCGCGACCGCCGCATCCGCACGCGCGTCTCGACCGACACGGAGGAGCCGCGCGAGGCGCGCACGCGCTTCGGGCTCGAGCGGGCGCTGCCGGGCGCCTCGCTGCTGCGGGTCACGCTCGAGACCGGCCGCACCCACCAGATCCGCGCGCACCTCCAGGCCATCGGCCACCCGGTGTGCGGCGACCCCGAGTACGGGACCCCGCGGCGCTTCGGCCTGGCGAGGCAGTTCCTGCACGCCACGCGCCTGGCCTTCTCGCACCCCATCACCGGCGCGCCGGTCGACGTCACGTCGCTGCTGCCCGCCGACCTCGCGGCGGCGCTCGAGCGCGCCGAGGGCGGGGGGTGAAAAGCGGGCCGGACCACCGGAGGTAGGGGAAGGGAGGGCCGACCCGCACCCACTCAACGCGGGCGGCGGGGCGCAACTTGCGTCTATCCTCCTGCGGACCTCTTAGTCAACGACCCCGTGCGGCCATCCCTCGGGAGCGGTCCTGCCCGGCCTCCGGTCAGCGGAGACGCCGGGTCCGCCTCCCGATTCGCGCGGGCGCAGCGCCAAACAAAATCAAGGAGAACGTCCGTGGCTTCAGTCGGAATCAGGGAGCTGCTGGAGGCCGGTGTGCATTTCGGCCACCAGACGCGCCGCTGGAACCCCAAGATGCGCCGCTTCATCTACGGCGAGCGCGGGGGCATCTACATCATCGACCTGCTCAAGACCGAGCGCCTGCTCGAGGCGGCGGAGGAGTTCGCGAGCGGGGTCTCCCACCGGGGCGGCAACGTCCTCTTCGTGGGCACCAAGAAGCAGGCCCGCGACGCCGTCAAGGAGGTCGCGGAGACCGCCGGCATGCCGTACGTCAACCACCGCTGGCTCGGCGGCCTGCTGACCAACTTCCAGACCATCTCGCTGCGCATCAAGCGGCTCCACGACCTCGAGCGCTACGAGGCCGACGGCCAGCTCGCGCTGCTGCCCACGCGCGAGCGCCTGGCCGCCGAGGCCGACCTCGAGAAGCTCCGCGCGAACCTCGGCGGGGTCAAGCACATGCAGCGCCCGCCGGACGCCCTTTTCGTGATCGACCTCAAGACGGAGGCGATCGCGGTCAAGGAGGCCCAGCGCCTGCGCATCCCGATCATCGGCCTGGTCGACACGAACTGCGACCCGGACGGCATCGACTACGTCATCCCGGGCAACGACGACGCGATCAAGTCCTGCCGCGTCATCACCGAGGCGGTCGGCAACATCGTCGGCCGCGGCCGCCAGATCTTCCGCGAGGAGGAGGAGCGCGCGCGCCAGGAGGCCGAGGCCCAGGCCCGCCGCGAGGCCGAGGAGCGCGCCCGCCTGGCCGCCGAGGAGGAGGAGCGCAAGGCCGCCGAGGCGGCCGCCGCCGAGGCCGCCCTCACCCAGGGCGGCGAGGGGCTGCCGCGCAACGAGGCCGAGCAGGTCGTCGCCGACGCCGTGACCCAGTCCCCGCCCCGCCGCCGCGTCGAGGGCCGCCGGCCCGCCGAGGCCGGCGCCGCCGCGCAGGCCTCCGATGAGCCGGGCATGCCGGCCGTCGGCGGCGTCGGCCCGGGCCAGCAGGAGGAGCGCCACAACCCCAACGTGGGCGACCGCGTCCCGCAGGAGGCCGGCGCGCCGTCGGGCGCCGGCGCCCCCGCGTCGGACACCTCGACCACCCAGGTCTCGACGCCCCCGGGCGTCGGCGGCGAGGCGTCGGACGCCGAGCCGCCAGCCCGCAAGGCCCGCCAGTCGGCCCGCCGCGCCAAGACCGCCAGCGCGCCCGAGACCCCGGCGCCCGAGCCCGGCATCTCCGACATCGCCAAGGAGGCCGCCGCCGAGGCGCCGCCCGCCGAGCCGACCGCCGGCTCGGTGACCGCCGAGGTCGCCCCGGCCGAGGCGCCCGCGGTCGAGCCCGCGCCCGTCCAGGACGCGGCGGCCGCCGCGGCGGCCGATGGCGCGCCCGACCTCCCGGAGGGCGACACCTCGCCCTCCGGCGACGACGGCGACGACGCCGGGGGCGACGACGCCTCCGACAGCCCGAGCGTCATCGACCAGGCCCAGGCCGCGGCCAACGCCGCGGTCGACACCGCCCAGGACGTCGC